>QMMV01000044.1 GCA_003647435.1 Deltaproteobacteria bacterium
AGAAGAATAGAGATGAGCTGGTCCACCTCCCGCCATTTTAGCAAGAAGACCGCAGAAAGCCACGGCTTTAGCCGTGGAGAAAAGCGTTTAAGGTCGGGAGATCGTACCTCTCAGTCCGTGGGGTTTCACGGGCGGGTTGCAAATCATGGGAACATGTAAGTATTGCGGCGATAGCAAGAGGACCATCTCAGATGCGATAGGGTTCTGTGCAGACTGTATCAGGAATCATTTTGATGCCGTCTGGCCGGAGATAAAGAAGGTCCATGACCACAGCCGGAAGACCTATGGATTGCCGACAGATCCGCCCCGTTCGGAAAACGGCATCTCCTGTTCCTTTTGTGTTCATGGCTGCATGATTCCGGATGGGAGGACGGGGTACTGTGGTCTCCGCATGGTGAAAGGTGGAACGATTCGCGGGGGTCGTCCCCATGAGGGGAACCTGTATTACTACCATGATCCCCTGCCCACCAATTGTGTCGCCGATTTTGTCTGTCCCGCCGGAACCGGCTGCGGCTATCCCCGATACGCCGTCTCCGATGGGCCTGAGTATGGGTACAGAAATCTTGCCGTTTTCTACCATGCCTGTTCCTTCAATTGTCTTTATTGCCAGAACTATCATTTCAAGGTGCAGACACGCGCCGTCCACCGGGTCCCGGCAAAAGAGCTGGCCGCTGCGGTTGATGAGAAGACCACGTGCATCTGCTATTTCGGTGGTGATCCCACACCTCAGGTCCTTCATGCCATCAAAACATCAAGAAGCGCTCTGAAAAGGGCCCAGGAAACGGAACGGATCTTGAGGATCTGCTGGGAGACCAACGGGGCAGTTCAGGAGCCATATCTCAACATGATGGCCGGGTTGTCTCTCGAATCCGGGGGATGCATCAAGTTCGATCTCAAGGCATGGGATGAAGGGCTTCATTACGCCCTCTGCGGTGTGACAAATAAGCAGACGCTGTATAACTTCAGGGTCTTGTCGGAGATCACTCGGAAAAGAACCGTGCCCCCTTTTCTCATTGCCAGCACCCTGCTGGTCCCCGGATATATAGATGAAATGGAAGTTGGTAAGATTGCGCGTTACATCGCTGACTTAAACCCCGAGATTCCTTACAGCCTCCTTGCTTTCTATCCCCAATTCCATCTTCAGGACCTTCCCTTCACATCCCGAGGACATGCCCTGCGATGCAAGGAGGCGGCCGAGAAGATGGGTCTCAACAACGTTCACCTGGGCAATGTCCATTTATTAAGAGACGGCGAATGAAGGCGCACAGCACGGGCCGCGGTGTCCTCCTTTCCGGAGAGCGGACGGATACCGGCATCCACGAACTTTACTGTTGCAGATCCAAAAACAGCCCGGGCGTCCCATGGACCATGGGGCCTCAGACTCCTCATGTGCCCCCGTAACCTATGGTGACCGTACCCTTTTCCACTATCACCGGTACCTTGCGAATGCCCTTGGTGTATTTCAACATCTCCTCAAGCTTTTCCTTCTCAGATTTTACGTCCACATAGACGGCGCTTTGCCCGTAAGCCGACCTGGCCTTTTGTGTATAAGGTCAGCCGGATTTCCCATAGATGAGCACCTGTTTACCCATGCTGAACTCCTTTCGTGAATATCCCGGTTTATTCTAAACTGGCGAGTCGATTCAGACACCCTCCATTTTCCAGGGCCACTTATCCGGGGCGTCCACCGGTCAGGCCCGGTAGCCAACGGGCATGATCAACAGGGGCTCATGTTTTTTGGGGATGCCGAGAACATTGATTACTTTCATATCTTCGAATGCCCCCACGATGCCAGCCTTCAACCCAAGTGCCTCCGCCTGCAGGAAAATGTTTTGTCCCACATGGCCTGCCTCGATCATGGCATACCTGACGCCTCTATCACCATACTTGGAGCAGATGCGGGAGTACTGGGCGGTGATTACAAAGTTGAGAGGAGGCTTTGCCATCCACATCTGATGGAGCGAGGCCTTTGCAAGCTCCTCCTTTCTGTCACCCGTTGTCACATGTTCAATACGGTGGCCTGAGGGAATATAATGGTATACCCCGGCTTCCAGACCTTCCACTCCTTTGTCTCCCACCACGGTATAGACATCAAGGGGATACAAGGCCCCACCTGAGGGGGCGGCCCTCTTGAACCCATGGTCTTCGGTTATTCCCTGCGCCGCATATAGGAGCTGGGACAGATCTTGCTTTTTCATGGGCCTTGAGCTAAAGGAGCGCACGGTTCTCCGGCGTTTGATAGCCTCTTCCACGAAGAGACTGCCCTCATGGGTCGGCTTAGGGAGCATCATGGGCCCCTCCTTTCTTGAGAAAAGCGCTGAAAGCGCCCTTAAAGGGTTCAGCCACTGCACTCCAAACGCGCCCGTCAAAAGGATCAATTCGAGAAATCCTCGCCTGGGCATCCGATACATAGGATTTCCCCCTCTTTCATAATCCTAAAAGGCCTCTTGCGAATCAACAGGATTTCAGGGTTATACGCAAGACTCTTTAGTCATCCATCACCACAGAAATATCCCTGCCCGCTCCGGGGAAGGACCCTGCAGAAGCAAACTCATCCTTCCAGTAAGATCGCGTCCCAAGGCCGCTCCTGCCCATCCAACATGGGATGGAATATGCAGCGAGAATGGAGGCCAACCTTTTCAGAAGGGATACATTCTTTGGTCGCGGTCCTTTCAGACAAGCGGTTCCGTTCCCTGGTTCATGATTTCCACATATCCGGTATACCTGAAAAGACGGTTACGCTTGCGGGAAGTCAGTTCCCGGACAATGCCCAGGCGTTCCAGATGGGTGAGTGCCTTGTTGACCGTTGCCGCAGTGATGCCCGTTTTTTTCACCAGCCACCCGGCAGTGGTTATGGGGCCTTCCATCAAGGCCCGATGAATTTGCAGGGCGGAGGGACAAAGGCCCGCGCCTTCTCGCCCACCGTTGAAATGGTAACGTAATGACCCTGGAATTCGCGCTTCACCTTTTTCCCGCATCCCAAAACAAGCCCTTTTGTTGTTTTAGATTATTGCCTTATCTCAAAATAACTCTTTTTCTTGTTTTAGGCTCACGGCTTTGACCAAAATATAAGCACGGAAAAAACAGGTAAACGTCAGTTCCCGTTCATTGAAAATCCGTTTCCTTGGCTCAAGAGGAGGGGACGCCGCCTTCCGGAAATCCACTTTCTCCAGCGCAGGACGCCCTCGACTGGCTGCAACTATATGTCTTGCCGTTCCCCGTGCCGCCATAACCTGTCAAGCAAGGCGACGGCGCATCCGCGTCCTTACGCGGGAAATGTTTTTCTCCACATTTTGTGCCCTGCTTCGCATTGGCATCCATTCGGGACTCGCCTCAAGGCTCGCGTTCCGTCTGCTTCGCAAGCCGTAATCCCCAAACAGAGAATGGATCCGGCTTCGCCGACCAGCATGAATAATCATGATGCCTGACTCCAACGATAAAAGACTTTGAGCTTGTTACCATGAGATCTGGGGAGGCGTTCCTCGAATTGCAGGCGACCCACAATGATTCCCGGCGCAACATTGATTTCTTCGGCAAATCTTCGAATTGGCTCCAAGGAGCGGCCATCCCAAGTTGAAAGGAAGCGGCGATAAGCAACTGGTGGAATGAGCTTGTCACGAGCAAAGGCGTTGGCCTCTTCCTCTTTTTCTCCATCCAGGCCATTGCCCTCGATGAAAATTTCCTTTCTACCATGTTTGAGAATATGTCCGGCTTCATGGAAGAAGGTGAACCAGAGGTGGTCATTGCTCTTGTAACGCAGGCTGAGCTGAAGAACGGCCTTGCCTTTCAGCCATCTGGTTGCGCCAAACACGCCGGTTTTGGGGAGTTCGTGCACGAAAACGACAGCCACCCCGGCTGAGGCGGCCAGGTTTACCAATTCAGGCACAAAAATGTTCGGCGATTTTCTGGTTAGGTCGCGAACATCATCAAGAATTTTCAAAAAACGTTTTCGGTTAAATGGGGCGCATTTGATCTCCAGCGCTTCTATTTCACCCCGACGTAGCCATGCGGAAACTGATTCAGCACTGGTTTTAAGACATTGGGTTTGCCTATAGGCAACTTGATAATTATGCCAGACTTCTTGCCATTGTTTTGGCGAAGCCACTCCGAAGAAACGTAATACCTCTTCCAGTTGGCGGGTTTTGTCCTTATGCTTTGCTATCCAACCCAATTTGGTCATGGCATTGACCGGAACCTTTTTCAGCCAGTCAAGGTAGGATTCCAGGCGTTGCTGTTCGGCCAGACGAATCCGGTCCTCCTGGAATTGACGCTCCAAGTTGTTCCAGAAGTGCGCTGGACGGCCCAAAGCACGCTCAAACTTTAGTGCGGTCTCGTGGGTAATGGGTGACTTGCCCTTGATGATCTCGTTAATAGTCTTTTTTGTCAGGCCGGTTCTGGCTGCCAATTCAGCCTGCGTCATACCAAGGCTTTCAAGGTAGTCCTTTAGAACCTCGCCCGGAGGAACTATATAATCCGGTATGTACTGATTGGTCTTTTTGTTAGCCATGGGTATCCTCCACGCCTAATATCTTTATCGCTGTAATTTTTGACCAATCCAGACCGCCACTGGACAAAACAGGCACCGGATCGTGATTAGGAACAAATATCAGGCGATACGGATGGTCCAGATCCACGGAAAGCTGTCCTTTTCGTTTCCCCTGCGTCAATTCATGACATCGACCCGGCCCACTCTTTGGAGGCCAAAAATCCATAAGACTTGCGGCAGCTCTTAGTTCAGCCAAGCGAATCCTGATTTTTTTCGCGCGGTTGGTCCCATGTATCTTTTCAAGCTGCGCTCCTTCGTTGAAGGACTTTGCCTGCTTTTTATTCTTAAAAGATATATCCAAGCCAACCTCCGGTCAAGAAAAAAGATTAACTTAATAGGTTAATCTTTTTCGATATTGACTAAAAGACCTTTTATCAAACCCCGACTAACTACCAAAATGCGGTGATATCGTACCCCAGATCTCTAGCTTTGACAGCGGGCGTGGTTGCTGATTTGTTTATGAACTTCTAGTATTTATGCAATGCAAAGCACTCAGAAAGCACCCAAAATTTCGTCCATTGCCTTCCGAATTCTTCACTTCAGATGCTCGCCGTTGAGCTCATTCGCCACCGCTGGAAAACTTACCAAGGCTGCCTCGATATTTTCGATAATTTCCTCTGCCGGCACTTCCGGTTCCGACAGGTTATCCAGATCGGTCAGATTGGAGTCCTTCAGCCAAGATATCATTGTTCTCCCAATAACGCCTTCATACTGCGGCCTTTGGATGTCAACCGGTATCGTTGCCGGGGATGTTTCGGGTTTTCGGGGTATTTCATTTCCAATAGTCCTGCATCGAGCGCGGGCCGCAGGTAGTTTTTCCGGAAAGTCGGCCGGTGTGAAAGCCCAACTCCGGTCATCATTTCGGTGACGGTGACAAACTCCTGGTCCACAAGCCGCAGCAACCGTTGCACTTGGTCGCTTACTTGGTCGGCTGCTTGGTCGCTTCCCATATCGCCAAGGGTTTCTCGGATCACTTCCAACATGAACTCAACGAAAGGAGCGGAGTCGTTCATATTGGTACTTTGCCCGATGGCCTCATAGTATTCCTGCTGACGGGCGTGCACCATGCTTTCCACCGGGGTGATGGCGAAAATGGAGTTCCACCTGGCAAGAATCAGAGACTGCCAGAGCCGTCCCATGCGGCCGTTACCGTCTGCAAAAGGGTGGATGAACTCGAACTCGTAATGAAAAATCGAACTTGCCACCAGGGGATGGCGCTCGCCACGATTCAGCCAGTCAAAAAGATCGCGCATCAGGATTGGCACCCGGCCGGCAGGTGGCGCAACATGAATCACCTCTTTTCTGCCCATGACTCCCACACCGCCGGTCCGATATCGGCCGGGAGCATCCATCAGGCTCCGCATCATGATTTCGTGGGCCGCCAATAGATCTGTTTCCCTGTATGGGTCCCTCTGTTCCAGCCGGTCGTAGACCTCGATGGCGTTGCGCGCCTCTTGGATTTCCCGGGGCGGAGCAACCACCCGTCTGCCATCCATGATCGCGGTGATCTGCTCCTCGCTTAGGGTGTTGCCCTCGATGGCCAGAGAGCCCTGGATGGTGCGGATGCGGTTGATCCGCCGCAGCCGCAGGTGTTCCCCTTGCGCCGAGACGGAAAGGCGGCCCACCATCTCACAGATTCTGCCGAGCAATCGCTCAACGGGCGGGCTGATGGTGCAGGGGGGCTGATAGGTCATTTGCATCGTCTCCGTTTCCTCGAGGCATCCTGAGCCGTCTTTCAACCAGCGCCCAAAGGTCATGCTTCGTACATTCAGCACCCTTACCGATTGCATGTGTCACGAAAGAGAGAATGGATCCGCCTCTGCCTATCAACTCCGTCGGGACAGGCGTGGGGTCGACCTGTCCCGCCATAGCTTTTGAAGACACGGCGAACTTGCCACGGCGTAGCCTTTCAGGGCGAAGGTGGACTTGTCGCGGCATAGCCCTTTAGGGCGAAGCGGGATTTCCGCTGCCATATCAGACGCGGTGATGCCGAAATCCTCTCCGTATACTCTGGCAAATCAAGGTCCGGCAGGTTCCTCTCTCTTCCTGACGTAGGTGAACCCGGCCGCCAGGCCCGACAAAGTCATTTGTTCCGATATCTGGTCGTGAGGAATTAGCAGATATGCCCATGGCTTGCCGCCGTGGGCCTTCGCGTGCGCCGTATCCTGGGCCACGACCAGCATGAACGGTTTGACCATCGGCTGATCATTGTTCCGGGCGTACACCTCAAGCTCGACCTTCGTATTCTCGTGAATACGAACACCGTCTTCGAGCTTGACCTTCTCCAGACCCTCGGGCGAGTAGTTCGCTGCATCGAAGTTCTCCCGCGTGGCTACCGCCGGTTCCTTGACGAATCCGTCGGTCATCGCGCTACTCAAAGGATAGCTGTAAATGACGTTCTTGAACGGATCGGCGCGTTGGCCCCGCTGCACCTGGGGCGTCGCGGTCAGTTCCAGGCCGAGGATGGGATTCAACTCGTTGATCGCCCGCACTCCGGCGCTTGCCCGGTAGCGGTGCGATTCGTCCATCAGCATTACCAGGTCGTCCAGCGCGGCGAGATAATCGAAGTAGCTCTGCCCGATGTATTCGCTCAATCGCTTGATGCGCGGGCTTTTCCCCCCGCGTACTTCGCTGTTGATCTTCGAGATATTGAAGATATTGACATGGACCTCGTTTGTCTCGAATAGCCTGCCGTCGCGAATGCCGCGCCCGCTCTCGTAGTTGTCTCCCGTGATTATCACGGGCGGGTTGACGGCGAACTCCGAGATGCCCTGGAAGACGTACTTCGCCGTATTCGGCGTGAAATCGGTAATCAGCTTATTGTAGATCGTCAGGTTGGGCGCAAGCACGAAGAAATGACGGATACCCTCGCTCAAAAACAGGTAGCTGATGAAAGCGCCCATGAGCCGTGTCTTCCCGACACCCGTGGCTATGGCAAAGCACAGGGAAGGGAAATCCCGCTCAAAGTCTTCGACGGACGGGAACTCGGTCTTGATCGTCTCCAGAGCCCGTGCGGTATTGCCGTTCTTTTCAAGGGATATGATCTCACACACCCGGGCCAGAATCTCCAAGGAATCCCTTTGCGGGGCGCTAAGGCTCAGGCGCTTGCTGATGGCGTTGACGTGTTGAATGCTCATTTCGAACCGTCCTTGTCTGGTGGGTCTTCAGGTCCTTGTGGTTGTTCCAGATCCCTGGCGGCCTGCTCCAGCTGCTTGATGTTTTCAGCTTGGCCGAGTGATTCCTTGTATTCTCGCCTGCGGGCCGCGAATTTCTCATACTCCGCCTTTGCGTGATCCTCGGCTTCTTTCTTGCTGACTTTTCCGGCGCTGGGCAGGACCCGGCGATCATTGAAGCGCAAGAACTCATCCAGCTTATGCTCCCAGTCTTTCAAGAATATCCGCTTGCGCCGCCTTGCCTGGTCCTCGGCAAAGTCCAGCCACATGGTTACGATTCGATTCAATTCGTCTATTTCATGCTCTTTCAGGTAATTCTTGGCTATGGTAACGTCGGTCTTATGAACCTCGTCATCTTTCCAGTTGGTCAAACCCATGTTGGGGAGCAGGTAATCCGCTCGATCTCTAATCAGCTCCGCAGCAGTCATACCCGTGGCGGCGTAATGCAATTTGTTCTGGATGACACTGAAAAACTTTGTGGTTTCAGGTAAGGATGGCTCGTAATCCGCGGCCATGGCGAAAATCTCCCTGACCCGCAGATACATCCGCCGTTCACTGGCCCGGATATCGCGGATGCGCTCCAGCATCTCGTCGAAGTAATCGGGCACGGCGGAACCGGCCACCGGCGGGTTCTTCAGCCGCTCATCATCCAGAACAAAGCCCTTTATGATGTACTCCTTTAGGCGCTGAGTGGCCCAGATGCGGAAACGGGTAGCGATCAGGCTTTTTACCCGGTAGCCCACGGAAATAATCATGTCCAGGTTGTAGAAATCCAGCTCCCGCCGAACGTCGCGTTTCCCCTCCCGGCGAACTGTTAAGAATTTCTTAACAGTTGCCTCGGGCGACAATTCGCCCTCCTCATAGATATTTCTGATATGCATGCTGATATTCGGCACCGTCGTCTGGAACAACTCAGCCATCATCTGCTGGGTGAGCCACACAGTCTCGTCCTGGAGCCGCACTTCCAGCTTCACCTGGCCGTCACCGGCCCGATAGACCAGCAATTCGCCCTTCATCTCATGCTCTTCACTATTGCCCGAGGCCTTACTACTGCTCATTGGTCACCTCCCATGTCGAACAGCGAAGCCTGTCGTGGTTTGCCTTTGCCGGACTTTCTCCGGGAGTTTGCTGGTCTATCGTCAGGTTCTTCTTGCTCCAGGGTTGGTGGAGCGGCGGGCAGATTCTTGACCTCCAGGCTGTAGTCGTCATGACCCCACTCGCATTTCTGCAAGACAGCCTTTGGTATCTTCTTGATGGTCAGGTTGGGGAACTGGCTCGGATCGCACCGGAATGCGGAGCAGCAGATCAATAGGCTCCGTTCCGACCCCACTTCGTCAGACAGGCGCGCCAGCATTTGCTTGCTCATGAACTGGGTTGTCACGTAGATGAAATCCGTCTCAGTACTCTTCCCATGAATCCAGTAGATATCCTCGCTGGGAGCGTACCGGAATCCCTCGAGCTTGCACATGGCCTCGGCAAGCATGGCCGCGTTGAACTCCGGGTTGATAATCGGGTTGCCCCATTCGTCTTTCACGATCAGGGACGGCCCCAGCCTGTAGTATCGGAACCCGCCGCCGCCTTTCCAACCCACGGCCTTGGTGATGCCGCCCGGATCTTCGCCGTCGATAACCTTTCGCAGACGCGGGATGCAGTGCGTATGGCAATGCTCGCCCAGCTCGATCCCTATCCATCTGCGGCCCATCTTGTGCGCCACCGCGGCGGTGGTGCCGGAGCCGAGGAAAGAGTCGAGGACGAGGTCGCCGGGGTTGGTAGCGAGGATTAAAATACGTTCAAGTAAACGCTCTGGTTTTGGGGTGGTGAACACATCTTCACTATTGAATGCTTTTACTTCCTTTTTTGCGTCTTGATTGTGCCCGACCTCGCTGTGCAGCCAAATTGTCATCGATGTAACACCTTCCTTTACTTCGCTTAAAAACTTCTTTAGCCGAGGGACACCATCACCATTCTTTCCAAACCATATTCGATTGTCCGCAATCAGTTCTTGCAGCCTTTCTTTCGAAACTGACCAGCACCTGCTCTCAGATGGTTTGATAGTCTTGCCCGAAGGAGTTGTTATTGGATAATCTGTGGCTGGCGAATATGTTTTGACAGATAAATCGCTGGACATCCAAACGCCACGCGGGTCGTTGTCGGGGTTTTTGTATCTAGTTTCCATCCATAAATGGCTCTTTTTGTCCTCGGCTCGCTCGGACTCCCCATCCTTCGGATGGGTCCCCGGTTTGTCCGCGCTGCGCTCGGACTCCCCATCCTTC
>QMMV01000045.1 GCA_003647435.1 Deltaproteobacteria bacterium
GTCAAGGACGAATATCCACCCTACTGTTTTTTCTCAACGCTCAGTAATGCTCTCAGACAGTGAGCCAGTCTCCAATCGGATGGCCTATCCGCAATAATATTTTCAAAAATCTAAACTGATACGCTTAAAGCTCAAAGCAGACTCTGTAAGCTGTAAACGGTGAAGGACAAACAGCTCTTCAAGCTTGTCTCAAGTTTTACCCCAAAAGGCCACCAGCCCGAGGCAATCAAGAAACTAAGCAAAGCCGTCAACGATGGCGTACCTCACCAGGTTCTCCTTGGTGTGACAGGTTCCGGCAAGACCTTCACTATGGCCCATGTTATTGCACGGACCCAGAGACCGACATTGGTTATTGCCCCAAACAAGACTCTCGCATCGCAGCTTTACGGCGAGTTCAAGAGTCTTTTTCCTGAAAATGCCGTTGAATATTTTGTCAGCTATTACGACTACTACCAACCTGAGGCATACCTGCCCGCAAGTGACACCTACATCGAAAAAGATGCTTACATAAATGACGCCATTGATAGACTCAGACACTCGGCTACCCGCTCGGTCCTTGCCAGGCGTGATGTGATAGTGGTTGCCAGTGTCTCGTGTATCTTCGGTCTTGGTGCCCCGGAAGACTATCTTGAGATGTGCCTTGACCTGAAAGTTGGGACTGATTTTGAGCGTGACCTATTGCTCAAAAGGCTTGTTGCCATGCAGTACAGCCGCAACGATTATGATTTCCACCGGGATACTTTCCGGGTAAGAGGCGATCATGTAGAGATATTTCCAAGTTACGAAGACGAACGGGCCATCCGTGTTGAATTCTTCGGTGACACCATCGAAAATATCTACGAAACCGACCCGCTGCTTGGAAAGGTCATCAGGCCATTAAAAGAGGTAATGATCTATCCGGCCAGCCACTATGTAACCTCAAGGGTTACTTTAAATAATGCAATTAAATCCATAAAAAACGAGCTCAAAGAGAGAATAGCCCATTTCAGGAAGGAAAAAAAGTGGATCGAAGCACAGCGGATTGAGGAACGAACGAATTTTGATCTTGAAATGATGCACGAGCTCGGTTACTGCCACGGGATTGAAAACTATTCAAGGCACCTGACAGGCAGGAAGCCAGGCGAGCCACCCCCAACACTGCTTGATTATTTCCCGGAGGATTTTCTTGTCTTCATTGATGAAAGTCATATCACGGTACCGCAGCTCAGAGGAATGTATCATGGAGATCGATCCCGAAAAGAAACGTTAATTGAATACGGTTTCAGACTCCCATCAGCTCTTGACAACAGGCCGCTAAACTTCGAAGAGTTCACAGAAAAGGTTCACCAGGTAATCTATGTGTCTGCAACACCGGCCGAGTATGAGATGGAGATGGCCAAAGGAAACGTTGTTGAGCAAGTTATCCGTCCCACAGGGCTTGTTGATCCGGAGGTGATCATAAGGCCGGCTGAGCACCAGGTAGATGACCTCTTGGAAGAGATCAGGAAGCGGGAAGAGCGCAACGAGCGGGTCCTGGTAACTACGCTGACGAAGCGGATGGCAGAGGATCTCACAGACTACTATCGTGACTTGGGAGTTCGGGTACGCTACCTTCATTCTGACATCAAGACAATGGAGCGGGTGCAACTCATTCGAGACTTGAGGATAGGTGTCTTTGATGTGTTGATCGGTATCAATTTGTTGAGGGAAGGTTTGGATCTGCCGGAGGTAACACTTGTGGGCATCTTGGATGCTGATAAAGAGGGATTTCTCCGCTCAGAACGCTCTTTGATCCAGACATGCGGTCGGGCTGCAAGGAATGTTTTGGGCGCGGTGATCCTCTATGCCGATCATGTAACGCAATCTATACAAAGAGCTGTCAATGAGATGAATCGAAGGCGACTGATTCAAAAGGCATATAACAAAAAACATGGTATCACACCTGAAACCATCCAAAAAGATATTACCAACATACTCACTTCGGTCTATGAGGCAGATTACGTGAAAGTACCTGCAATCTCTGAGGGGAAGCCTGAATTCAAATCAGTGGATGAGCTGGAACGGCTCATCAGAGAAATTGAAGAAGAAATGAAAAAAGCGGTTCGGGAGCTTGCCTTTGAAAAAGCCGCCCGTTTAAGAGATCAAATCAGGGAACTACAACAACTCGACATGGATTTGAGATGAATGCATTTTATTTTCCCTTAAATACTATCTTACCTTCGCTGACATCCGCCAGGATGTGAGCCCCTTCCTTGAAATGTCCCTTCAGTATCTCCATCGCCAGGGGGTTTTCGATCCGCTTTTGTATGGCTCGTTTCAAGGGGCGTGCGCCATAAACCGGATCATATCCCTCACGGGCCAGAAAAGCTCTGGCCGCATCAGAAAGTTCAAGCGTGATGTGCTTATCTTCAAGACGTTTTTGGACCCGCTTTAGCTGGATATCTACAATGGCACTCAGTTGCTCAGGGGTTAGATTGTGAAAGACAATAATGTCATCCACCCGATTCAAGAATTCCGGCTTGAACCTCGCTCGCAAGGCATCCATTACCCGCTTTTCCATTTCTTCGCGCCGGCTTACTCCCATTTCCTGTATCCATTGGCTTCCTATATTGGATGTCATGATAATGATAGTATTCTTGAAATCGACTGTTCGGCCGTGCCCATCGGTCATGCGACCATCATCTAAGATCTGTAACAAGGAATTAAAGACCTCCGGATGGGCCTTTTCGATTTCATCAAACAGCACTACGGAATAGGGTCGGCGCCTGACCGACTCAGTCAGATAGCCGCCTTCCTCGTAGCCGACATAGCCGGGGGGTGCACCTATGAGTCGAGCGACCGAATGTTTCTCCATGTATTCAGACATATCAATGCGTATCATCGCCTGCTCGTCGTCAAACATAAATTCCGCCAGTGCCCTGGCAAGCTCTGTTTTGCCCACCCCTGTGGGCCCCATAAAGATAAAGGAACCTATAGGCCGATCCGGGTCCTGTAAACCGGACCGCGCTCGTCTCACTGCATTGGAAACTGCAACTATGGCCTCCTTCTGGCCTACAACTCGCTCTGAGAGTCGTTCTTCCATACGAATCAGTTTCTCTCTTTCACTCTCCATCATGCGGGATACCGGGATCCCCGTCCACATGGAAACGACCTCGGCCACATCCTCTACATCCACCTCTTCTTTCAGCATCTTCCGGTCTGCTTGAAGATCGTCGAGCTTCTTTTTGGCCTGTTCAAGGCGTTTTTTGAGATCATTTGCAACTCCATAGCGCAGCTCCGCAGCCCTGGCCAGGTTTCCCTCACGCTCCGCCTGCTGCGCCTCGGTACTGACATGCTCCAATTCTTCTTTGACTTTGCGAATGCTCTGGATGACCTCTTTTTCGCTCTGCCAGTGGGCCTTCATTTCGCGGCTTTTTTCCTTCATGGCCGCAAGCTCTTTTTCGAGTTTGGCCAGGCGTTCCCTTGAGGCCTCGTCAGTTTCCTTTCTTAGAGCCTCCAGTTCTACCTCAGTCCGGATGATCTTGTGTTCCAGTTCGTCGATTTCGGCAGGCATACTGTCGATCTCGATGCGGAGCCTGGATGCAGCCTCATCGATCAGATCAATTGCTTTGTCCGGCAGAAACCGGTCTGTTATGTAACGGTTCGAAAGAGTGGCTGCAGCAACAATTGCGGAATCTTTGATCCGCACCCCATGATGCACATCGTATTTTTCCTTCAAGCCTCGCAAGATAGAGATCGTGTCTTCCACCGAAGGCTCCAGGATAAGGACAGGCTGAAACCGCCGCTCTAAGGCTGCATCCTTCTCTATGTATTTTCGATACTCCTTTATCGTGGTAGCTCCCACACACCGAAAGGTACCGCGGGCAAGAGCAGGTTTTAACATGTTCGATGCATCGACCGCTCCCTCAGCGGCCCCAGCCCCAACCACGGTGTGAATCTCATCAATAAACATGATGATGTCACCTTCTGCCGCTTCAACCTCTTTTAAAACTGCTTTTAAGCGGTCTTCAAATTCTCCCCGGTATTTTGCACCAGCAATCAGGGCTCCCATATCAAGAGCAACCAGTCTCCGGTTTTTGAGGCTCTCAGGCACGTCGCCATTGACGATGCGTTGTGCCAGGCCTTCGACAATAGCTGTCTTGCCCACTCCAGGCTCGCCGATCAACACTGGGTTGTTCTTTGTGCGCCGGGAAAGGACTTGCACCACACGGCGAATCTCCTCATCTCTGCCAATGACGGGATCAAGCTTATTCAGGCGGGCAAGATCCGTCAGATCGCGGCCAAATCGCTTAAGGGCTTGATATTTTTCTTCTGGATTCTGATCTGTAATTCTCTGTGTGCCGCGAATATCAACCAGGACTTTCAAGATGCTTTCACGGGTTACCCCGGCGCCGGCCAGGATACGCGCTGCATCTGTATCCTTCTCATCTGTTATAGCCACCAGGATGTGTTCGATACTCACATACTCATCTTTCATCTTGGCCGCCTCGGCAAAGGCTGCATCAAGAATCTTTTTGGTTGTTGGAGCAATGTAAAGTTCTCCGCTAACAGCCCCGGTCACTTTCGGTTTTTTTTCGAGCGCTTCCGTGACCTGCTGCAGGATTGATTCAGGGGAAGAGCCAAGTTTCTGAACAATGGAGCGGGCAATTCCCTCCGTGTCATCCATCATCACTTTCAGGAGATGCTCTGGCTCAATCTGCTGATGTCCCAACCGGGCGGCCAGCTCCTGAGCGCCCTGGAGTAGTTCCTGAGACTTTATGGTAAATTTATCAAAACGCACCTTTTCTCCTTTACTGTTTCATATTGTTGATTCCGGTATTCGGGATAAATCGGACGATACCCCGTCCCGCTTCAGGCAAGTACGTTATTAACATAAGCATTCGATATCTGTTGTCAAACCCAGGCAGGACGAGGCTGGCAGTTGGTGATTTTGTTCTTTTAAGATATTTGTGGTATATAATATTTAGGAATTTCATAAGAGGTAACAATTTTTAACTCTTTTAAACAAAAACCTAAAGTGTTACATGACAATTATTCAACGGGGTTTTTAAGGCTCTCAGAATCTTTGCGATGAGAATTGGTATTATTTCAACATATCCTCCAATAGAGTGTGGCATTGCCGCCTATACCGGGTATCTTACAGAAGCATTGCGTAACAAGGGAAATCAGGTATATATCATCTCTCATCTTGGAGCGAGTGGTAAGAATGTCTTTCCTGCCTTTGACTACGAGGATGGAGATCTTGCTGAAAAGGCTTTTTCCGCTACAATAAGGCTTACACCGGACCTTGTTCACATCCAGCACGAGTTTGGTCTGTATGGTAAACATACAGGGGTCTCTGTTATACCGCTGATAATGGAGTTTCGGCTGGCAGGTATACGTGTTTGTACCACGCTTCATACGGTCTATCCAGAAAGCCCTGAACAACACCGTATCATCCTTACTGCTATTGTAGAAAACGCAGATGCGATTATTGTCCATGAACCTTATCAACTAAGTACGTTAAGGAAAATTATCAAAACAAAAGGACAATTCAAGAAGATCCACCTGATCCCCCATGGAGCAAGGGAGCTCCAACCAACAGAAGGCGCCAAGGCTAAACTCGGGATTCCTGAAACTGCGAAAGTAGCATTGATGATTGGTTATTTCAGGCCGTCTAAGGGTTTTGAAAGGATCATAAAGCTGTGGCCGAAGGTTGCCGAAAAGTATAAAGAAAACGATGTTAGGCTCATTATCGCCGGGAAGGTAAGAAATATTCAATATATTGACTACCGCAACATGCTTTTCAGGGAAATCAACTCATCGCCTGCCAGAAGCACTATTAAGGTAATAAGGGGACAGATATCACAGGATTCCTTTGATACGATTATATCTGCAGCTGACGTGGTCATACTGCCGTACCAAATAAGCTCTCAGAGCGGAATTGTTGCACATTGCCTTGCACTGGGTAAGTCTATTGTTACGAGCAACACGCAATATATGGTCTCCCTGATTGAAAAGGCCCGAGTGGGGCTTATAAGCGATACCGATCAAGATTACATAAAAAATATCGGTAGAATCTTGACTGATGATAAGCTCAGAAAGACGTTTTCCGAAAATGCCTTTAAATACGTGCGCGAGGAGGTTTCCTGGTCGAGAGTGGCTGATGAACATATAAGGATTTATAAGAACCTTGTTGAACCTTCTCTCCTGAAGGCGGACACAATATGGATGGATTAAGGAAATTGAGCAGGCAGGGGATCAACCTGTCACCTTTTGTCAAGCACCCCGGCAACCCCATTCTTCAACGGGAAGACGTTCCTTATCCCTGCAATACCGTTTTCAATGCCGGCGCCTGTATGTATGGCGAGGAATACATTCTTTTACTACGGGTAGAAGACTTTGCTGGCAAGAGCCACCTCACCCTGGCGAAATCCCAAAACGGCGTTGATTTTACGGTAGACGAAAAACCCTGGATAACCTCATCTCGAGATCCCTATTATGAACCATATGAGCGATATGGCGTGGAAGATCCGAGAATTACACCGATTGATGGGGCTTACTATATTACTTATACTGCTTATGGTCCTTATGGTGTTCGGACAGGTATAGGCAGGACCAAGGACTTTAAACAATTTGAACGAATATCTTTTGCCACCGATGTGGACAGCAAGGACGGGGTTTTGTTTCCCAAAAAGATTGCCGGAAGCTACGTAATGATTATCAGGCCAGGGGGGATGGCCGGTCGTCGTGGAGATATATGGATATCATATTCTCCGGACATGATCCACTGGGGAAAAAGCAGATTGCTCCTGACCTCGGAGGACAACAGGTGGAGCACAGAAAAACTGGGTGCAGCTACTCCACCTCTACTTACAGAATACGGTTGGTTATTTTTTTATCACGGTGTTAGGACCACGCCCAGTGGCCGGATTTACAGAGTTGGAGCCGCTCTCCTGGAACTGGAACATCCTCACGTTGTTATCGGGCGTACCCCTCATTTTATCCTCGCACCCGAGGAAAACTATGAAAGAATAGGTGATGTGCCAAATGTTGTGTTCCCATGCGGTGCAGTTGTAGAAGAAAATGGCACGATACGAATGTACTATGGGGTCGCGGACACGGCAATTGCATTAGCAACAACGCACATAGATGACATTATAAAACTCTGTATTTGACGACAAGTAACTTTGGCTTCTTGAGCACCGACCCTCCGGTTGCCAGCCATGCTTTTTCAGACGGTCGTGATATTTATTCGGTTTTGTGAGATCCATTGATCAAATTTTTTCCGCAGCCAGCGCTTGAACCAATACCTTGTCCTCGGTATTAGAATTAAAATACCTGCCAGGTCAGTGATAAATCCAGGGGTAAGGAGAACAGCGCCGGCGACAAAGATCAACATTGCATCCAGCATTTCTTCGGCAGGGAGCTTCCCGGAATTCAAGCTTTCTCTTACCTTGAAAAGTGTTCTAATTCCCTCCAGCCTGGCCAGATAAGCCCCCGCAATCCCTGTAAAAATCACAATAAAAATCGTATTGAATGCGCCAACAAATTGTCCGATCTTGATAAGCAGATATAATTCAATGAATGGAATCAGGATAAAGCCCAATAAAAGTTTAACAAACATTTTAGCCCCTCTCCGAATTTCTTCCCAAACATACCCTCGATTCATTCGTTGTGTCAATGCAAAGGTTGGCAGCGGAAGTTTCTTCATTATTGTAACAAGTTAGCTCCTTGAAAGATGACCGCCCTTGAAGCTTTTCTCAGAGTCTGCGTGTTTCATAAGGTCACACTGATACTCTTTATTGACATTGACTCCCTGATCCTTAGCTGGTATTTACTGCTTGACACTGTATTTGCCAATTTCTGCGGCAGAGCCGGTAGATTGCTTACGATTTAGGGTAGGGCAGGGCGTGAGCCAGGAATTACACTATTTAGCGGAAAAACTCCAGAATCTTAATCGAAGGTGGCTGATCTTCGGCGGCTGTCTCCTGTGCCTTTTTCTGGGGCTCCTTGGGTATTTTGGGATTTTTCGACCTTTTATTGTAATGACCACGCTTACTGGCCAAGGGGGTGCTTACATCAAAAACAGTGGGCATATGGATGCACTCATTTACAGAGTGGATGCCTTCTGGTATTGGGGTGATAAGGTGGCAGTGTTGGGGAATATGCCCCACATACAACAGAGACTGAAACGGGGGGATACTCCACTTAGATTACATCTACCTGTCGTACCGGTGCATGACCTTGGAATTTCAAACAAAACTCCTCTTTACATGAAACTTGTCGTGCGCTACACAATCCCCAGAATTCCTGTATTCAGATACACCACCCTGATGTACTTCAAATGTGACCCAGACCACAAGAGATGGGCACCAACAAAGACTATTCCGCCACGGTACAGGGCCCTTGGGCAACTAACAACAGGCAATGTGGCGGAGATTAAAGCACGCTTCCATTAAGATGAGTCGGGAAACCGGAATGAACGACAAAGACACAGAAACCACGAGCAAAGTGGATCATAACAAGATATCCCAACAGGCATCCACCCACCAGATGATATTCAAGTATTTTCTTGTCATATTTCTAATTGCCATCTTCCTTTTTGGGAAGCTGATGTGGCCTTTTTTTTCCATTCTGGTACTTGGTTTTGTATTAACAGCAATCTTTTACCCTGCTTACCGTTTCTTTGCTAAAAAGATGCCTCGGGCAGTCGCCTCTGCAATCACCTGTACAATCATATTCCTTGTGGTTTTTGTTCCGCTGGTGCTTTTGATAGGAGCCCTTTCCGGGGAAGCGTATAATCTCTACCTCACAGGTACGGGCTCCAGCATAGGCCGCGATATTAAAGAGATTTTTCAGAAGAGTCGCATCATAGAAACCATACAGCAATTCCTGGCGGGCTATAATATAAAACTTGATGCCGACCACATCAACAGCTGGCTTTCTGCACTGGGCAAGTCGGTAGGGCTTTTCTTATACCAGCAGTTGAGTGTCATTGCCTCAAACGTCTTAAAGTTTATGGTAAACTTTGCCCTTATGCTTCTGGTTATCTTCTTTTTATTGATCGACGGCACAAAGCTGATAGATTTCTTTATAGAATTGTCTCCTCTTCCCAATGAGCAGGACAGAAAACTGATCAATAAATTTCATGAGATGGCCTCCGTCGTGATTGTCGTAAACGGTATATCCGGGGTTGTTCAAGGGTTTTTGGGGGGAATCGTTTTCTGGATTGTCGGGCTGAACTCGCCCTTGTTGTGGGGCACCATTATGGCTATTCTGGCGTTTTTCCCAATCGTAGGAATAGGTATCGTGTTGATCCCGGCTTCTTTTTATCTCTTCTTGAAGGGCAGAATCGGAGCCGCGATATTCTGCTTTGTTTTCTATGTGACTGTCTCAAGTGTGATTGAATACTTCGTGAAACCGAAACTGGTAGGAAACAAGGTACGAATTCATACTCTTTTGGTTTTTCTTTCAATCCTCGGTGGGATGAAGCTCTTTGGGATTCTCGGAATAATCTACGGGCCTCTGGTTATTACCGCCTTGTTGACCCTGATTGATATTTACCGTTCAAGCTATGAAACGTATATGCAATGAAAGACAGATCAAATGGTTCGAGAAAGGTTGACATAATATATATTATCAGACGTTTCATGAAAGTGGTTTTCCCGGTGACATCCAGGTTAGGTCCCTTCTTTTCGATTAGGGCCAGAGCCCTCGTTTGCAATTTTATTGATCCCTTTTTTCAGAGCCCGCTTGACAATCTTTTCCGCCTTGGCACCAGTTATACGGCCACCGGATACAAAATTCTCAGCATCCATGAGCACGCCAGACCGCCTTTCAGCAAGATGTTTTCTGACGAGGCCAAGCGCTGTTCCAATTGTGCCCCCTA
>QMMV01000046.1 GCA_003647435.1 Deltaproteobacteria bacterium
ATGTCACCATTTCGGAATCGCGAATGAGGCTTTTCAAAAAACATTGCACAGAAACTCTCTGGAAAGTCATCCCTAACGGGATCGATCCAGCGCGCTTTTTCTACCTTGATCCCGCGACTGTAACACTGTCGAAGGAACTCGATATCTTTAGCCGGGATATTATCGTTGTTCAACCTTCCAGGATCACTCCGCGCAAGAATCTGGAATTGTCCATCCACATCATCCGTGGAATCAAGCTTCTTGGATATAACGTGCTTTTCTTACTAACAGGCGCCTACGATCCTCATGAACGACGGGCCGTACCTTACTATCGCAGGCTCAGGTACTGGATAAAGGAACTCGATCTTCAAGAAAACATCGCAATCCTGGCAGAATACAGATTCCACAACAGAAAAAAGCTTGTGCCGGACAGGGTGCTCATACGTGATCTCTACCTCATGGCTGACATCCTTCTCATGACAAGCAAGGATGAGGGGTTTGGCCTGCCTCTGGTAGAGGCTGGTATGAGTAAGCTACCCATTGCCTGCTCTGAAATCCCTGCCTTCAGAGAAGTTGGGGAAGATGTCTGCTTTTTTCAACTTGATGAGCCGCCACTTTTCATTGCCGGGCGCATTGTCGAATATTTAGCACGCACAAGCACCCACAAAATGTTTCGTAATGTAATGCACAAATACATCTGGGATGTTATATGCCGGCAACAAGTGATTCCATTTCTGCACGAAATCACAGGTAACAAGTAGATGGAGCAAGATGTAGTCATCTATCCCAGAAGGGGGAAAAAGGATCCTCCCGTTGGCCCCGTGGGAGTCATGGTGGTAATGAATAAAGACATGGCCTTAATCAAGCGATCTATGGACATCCGGACAAAGGCTTCTTTTAGGATCTTGAACAGCAGGTTGTACAGCGGGACATACCGCAATCAAGAGATAGCCATAGTCGGGCCGATGCTGGGCGCGCCGCATGCAGTTATGCTCCTGGAAAAGTTGACAGTGCTGGGGGTACAGAAGATACTCTTTTTTGGGTGGTGTGGCTCCATCCAGCAAGGTCTGGCAATTGGCGACATTGTGGTTGCCGATAGTGCGGTAAGTGATGAGGGAACATCCGCACACTATCCTGTAAGTAATCCATATCCAGGACCATCGGTGGCTCTGCTCAACGTAATCGAGCAAAGCCTCAAAGAATGTTCGATTCCTTTTCGTAGAGGCACCATATGGTCAACAGACGCCCCCTACAGGGAGACAAAAGAAAAGATCCTTTTTTTTCAAAGGCTGGGCGTGCTCGGAGTCGATATGGAACTCTCTGCCCTGTTTACTGTAGCCAGTTTTCGGCAGGTCGAGATCGGGGCACTACTTGTTGTTTCAGATGAGCTTGGCTCATTGCGCTGGAAGCCGGGGTTTTCAACGAGCAAGTTCAACAGGTCCCGCAGTGTCGCCGCAAACGTAGTTCCTGCAATATGTCGGAAGCTGCTTGCCGGACAAAGAGAGGAAGCTTCTTATGCTTTGCTGAAAAGGAGTTTCACCAGTCAACCTTTCACCCCAAGGAATACTGAGTGATACCTCATGAGCGGATCAAAAACTATCCCGGAACAAGTCCGAAAAAGAGCGGCAGAATTGAGAGATGTGCTTCATCGGCATAATTATCTTTATTATGTCCTCAATGAGCCAGAGGTGTCGGATGCCGAATACGACCGCCTCATGCGAGAGCTGATTGCCCTGGAAGATGCATATCCCGAGTTACGGGTTCCTAATTCTCCTACACAGCGGGTAGGCGTGCCTCCCATCGATAAGTTCGAAACCGTTACTCACACCATTCCCATGCTGAGTTTGGAAGATGCCTTTAGCGAGAGTGAGGTGCTGGCATTTGATGACAGGGTGCGGCGTTTTTTAGGCACGGATTCCGATATTCTGTACACGATAGAGCCAAAGATGGACGGCCTGGCCGTGGAACTGGTTTATGAGAATGGACACCTCGTGGAAGCTTCCACACGAGGAGATGGGTACACCGGCGAACTCGTTACTCAAAATGTGAGGACGATCAATACAGTTCCCCTGACTCTTATTAAAACGCCTTCGGTACCAATTCCGTCTCGCATTGAAGTAAGGGGTGAGGTTTTCATGCCCATTGAGGCCTTCAAGCGACTGAACCAGGAACGTCTTGATAGGGGAGAACAGCCCTTTGCCAACCCCCGAAATGCAGCAGCAGGATCTTTAAGGCAACTCGATTCCAGGATCACGGCAAGACGACACCTGGAGATATTTTGCTATGGCGTTGGCACTGTGACTGACCTGAAGTTTACCTCTCACTGGGAAGTCCTTCAGCACCTCAAGGCCCTCGGATTTCGAATAAACCCTTATATCAAACGACAGGTTAGAATAAATGGCGTTTTTGCCTACTACCGGGATATGCTTGATAAGCGTTACGACTTTCCCTATGAGATGGACGGTATTGTCATCAAAGTGGATGACCTCGAGTTGCAGAAGAGACTTGGTGAAAAGGCCCGTAGCCCGAGATGGGCCCTTGCCTATAAGTTTCCTCCAACCCGGGAGACCACGCGTGTATTGAAAATCAACGTTCAAGTCGGCCGGACGGGAGCCCTAACACCGGTAGCCCACCTGGAACCTGTCTCTGTGGGGGGTGTCACAGTGAGTCGTGCTACCCTTCATAATGAAGATGAGATAAAGAAAAAAGATATTCGCGTGGGGGATACAGTTTTAGTCCAGCGTGCTGGCGATGTGATTCCGGAGGTGGTAAAGGTCATCAAAACTAAGCGCACCGGTACTGAAAAGGCATTTCATATGCCCGCAGTTTGTCCGGTGTGCGGCTGTAAAGTATTTCGCCTCAAAGGTGAAGCAGTGTGGCGATGTGTCAATGCCAATTGCCCTGCCCAAGTGAAGGAGCGGATAAAGCATTTTGCCTCTAAAGGCGCTTTGGATATTGATGGCCTGGGAGACAAACTTGTCGGTCAATTAGTCGAAAAAGGATTGTTAAGCTCTTATGCAGATCTATTTTTCTTAGACAAGACGACTCTGACAAAGCTTGAAAGAATGGGTGAAAAGTCCGCTGAAAACCTGCTGAATGCTATAAATAAAAGCAAAAAAGTCAGTCTTTCCCGTTTTATCTACGCCCTTGGTATACGTCATGTGGGTGAGCATATAAGCCGTGTTCTGGCCCAAAAATTCCGGACATTAAGGAGACTTATGTCCGCAGGTGTTGATGAACTGAAAACTGTTGATGAAATAGGGCCGGTGGTGTCTGAGAGCGTGAGGGCCTTTTTTGGTAACCAGGAAAATCAGAAAAACATCGAGCGGATGCTTAAAGCGGGCGTTACACTTGAAACTGAGGAACCTGCTGGCGAGCAATTTTTGGCTGACAAGACATTTGTCCTTACCGGAGCACTGGAGACCATGACGCGTTCAGAGGCGAAGGCTCGCATTCAGGCCATGGGCGGCAAGGTTAGCTCTTCTGTAAGCAAGAAGACCGACTATGTAGTTGCAGGAAAAGAACCAGGATCCAAGCTCGACAGGGCTAAAGAATTGGGTATAGCGATTCTTGATGAAAGAAAATTCATACAAATACTCCGGTCTTATCGAGGAAAGGGATAATGAAAAACGTCGGTGCTCATGCGCTCATTGAAGGCCGTGTGCAAGGAGTCTGTTTTAGAATGGACACAAGACGTGCCGCGTTGGAGCGCAACGTTATGGGATGGGTGAGGAACTTGCCGGATGGCAGAGTGGAGGCCTTGTTTGAAGGCAAAGAGAGTGACGTAAAATCTATGCTTAAATGGTGTGAGTCAGGCCCGGTGTTGGCCTCCGTGAGGAAGGTAACCGTAGATTGGAGAGACTACACGGGTAAGTTTGACAGCTTTGAAATTGTATTTTGGTAAAAGCACCACTGGTTCTCATCCGAAAAAGCTCTTCGGATGAGAACCAAACATTGTGGGGAAGATAGTTGCCAGGGATTAGATGGCCTCTTTTAGAGCTTTGCCCGGCCTAAATCTTACCGCATTAGATGCCTTGATCTTGATGGTTTCACCTGTTTGAGGATTTCTTCCCTTGCGTGCTTTACGACGCACCTTGAAAAAAGTTCCAAAACCTACCAGCGTTACCTTCCCGTTCTTCTTTTTCAGGGCCTTCGTAACACCATCAAAGAAAGAATTGAGTGCAAGACCGGCTGCTGCTTTCGAGATGCCGGCATCCTTGGCCATCTTCTCAACGAGTTCTGCCTTTGTCATGATCGCTTCTCCTCCCTTTTCCTTCAAGATTTACGGCTATTTAAAACCCTCCACAGTGAGTTTCACCTATACCGTGATGTCATCGGGGTGTCAATGATTTTTTTATATTAGTTGCTACCAAGTGGTGTTTTACCTGAGTTTACGGCTGCCGTCTGTCTCGTTTACCGGAGACACGGGCTCCTCAAGAGGGTGTTGCCCAAAAAAATCCCTGTGGGGAGTCATTAAAACAGTTTGCGAACACAACCAGCCCCCATTTTAAATACCTATTTTTTCTTCTTATGCAATGATCTATTTCACGCTATTTGTGTGAAATGCATCACACTTTGCCGGATAGTATCACTTTAGCCCTTTCAAAAAAAGACATATACGCTCGATTCGAGCAAAAGCTCGGAGCCTGGCTAAAACAAGGCACTGACGAATGATTCAGCATCAAACTCCTCCAAGTCGTCCGCACCTTCTCCCAGGCCGATGTATTGAAGGGGAAACCCGAGACTGTGGCATATACTTATAACGATGCCACCTTTCGCTGTGCCGTCCAGCTTGGTAAGGGCAATACCGGTAATCGCAAGAGATTCGTGAAATAGCTGTGCCTGGGATATTGCGTTTTGTCCCGTGGTAGCATCCAGGACCAACAAGATCTCGTGTGGAGCACCGGGGATTTGACGGGCAATTGTTCGACGGATCTTTTTGAGTTCTTCCATGAGATTGACTTTCGTGTGAAGACGTCCTGCCGTATCGATTATGACCACATCGACAACTCTTGATTTAGCGGCCTGGATACCATCGTAGACTACAGCCGAAGGGTCAGCTTTTCCTCTGTGCCGAATCACTTCAGCGCCGACACGCGCTGCCCAAATCTCAAGTTGTTCAACTGCTGCCGCCCGGAAGGTATCGGCTGCGATCAGCAATACGCGTTTGGCTTTTTTCCTGTAACGTGAGGCTAATTTGCCAATAGTGGTGGTCTTGCCAACCCCGTTTACTCCCACTACCATAATGACATGGGGTTTTTTGTCAACTATGCGGTTTGCCTTTCGACCAACATCAACAAATTTAAGAATTTCTCCCTTGAGGGCCTGTTTAATTTCGGCCGGATTAGTCAGGTCCTTTTTTTCAGCTCTTTCGCGCAGCTTTTCAATGAGAGCCATCGTGGCTTGCACCCCAATATCCGAGGTGATGAGGATTTCTTCAAGCTTCTCGAGAAGTCCTTCATCGATCTTTTTTTTGCCTCGCAGAAGTTTGTCCAGGCGGCTCCCAAAGGTGATTCGTGTCTTGGAAAGTCGGCTCCTGATTCTGCTGAAGAACCCTTCTTTTTTCGAAGGAGCTCGCCGGGTGGATTCGAGTCCTTTTTCCCCGCCTTCACGAGATACTTGTTGCAATATCTTTTCGTTTTTTTTCATCTTAAACAATTGTAACACCTCGGCTTTTTTAAAAAACAGACATACGCAATAATATTTTCAGAAATCTAAACTGATACGTACGATTAAAACAATTTTATGGCCATGAATGCATCGCTTTCTGTTTCTTGTGTAACAACTACGGTAGCAGTCGGACTCAGACGGCAAAGTAATCCCTATTACATCGAGACAAATTCAAGGCACGCAAATGCTCATTTGTAGGGACGATTCATGAATCGCCCCTACAAGCCGCAGGGCCTGCCCCCGTGAAAACGGGGGGAGAGATGAAGCACCACGGAGTCCCGCATGGCAGGATTTGTGAAGGCGCCAATCACTGCTTTGTTAGCTTTAGCGATACCAGCTTAGAAACCCCTTTTTCTTCCATAGTCACACCAAAAAGCGCATCTGCCATTTCCATACTCTGTTTGCTGTGGGTAACCATGATGACCTGACAGGCTTTGCTGATCTCTTTCAGAAGCCGGTTGGCGCGTGAGGCATTTACTTCATCTAAAGGGGCATCAATCTCATCAAGAACACAGAATGACGCCGGTTTAATCAGGAAGAGGGAATAAATGAGTGCCGTAGCTGCCAGGGCCTTTTCGCCGCCGGAAAGCAGACTCATGCGAGAGAGTTTTTTCCCGGGAGGCTGCACAAGGAAGGAAATACCAGATTCTAAGGGGTGCATCGGATCCAGGAGGGATAACCTGGCTGTACCCCCATCAAACAACTGCGGAAAAACTGTTTGCAGTTTTTCATTTACAGCCTTGAATGTCTTCATAAACTGCTTCAAAGAGGTTCGATTGATATTCTTGATCACCTGATGAAGAGTGTCTATCGCCCCTACAAGATCGTTGTGCTGGTCGGTGAGAAGGCGGTATCGCTCGCTTACTGTCTCATATTCACTGATCGCCGCAAGATTAACCTCACCAATTCTAAGTATCCTCTCTCGATAGCTTCTCAGCAACTTTTCTGCTTTGTCTACGGAAAAATCTTCGGTGTTAAATTTGTTCTTCTCTGTCTGAATATCGCGATGATAGGTTTCCTTGATTCGGCTTACCAGGTGATCGCATTTCATTCGTCTTTCAGACTGCTTTAACTCAAGCTGTTGAATCTTTTGCCGGGTCTGTTCTTGCGAGGATCTTACTTTAGACAGGGCACCAGCATTTTGTTCCAGAATCCCCTCGTTGACTTGATATTCTGCCTCGTTTTCAGTTAGCGCTTCTTCCATGGTCTCGAGTTCTCTGTAAAGCCGGTCAAGCCTCAGCCTGTCCTGTGCGAGCCGTCCCTGGCTGGCAGCTATATCTTTCATCTTTTCTCGGAGCTTGCGATTTACTTGGTTCAATTTCTCGAGGCGATCGTTGCGAAAATCTTCTAACCGTCGCAGAGTGTTTTGACAGTTGTCGCGCCGCGCATGCAGGCTTGTCAACTTGAGCTTGAGTTCCACAACCTGCTGGTGAGCCGCTTCTGCAGCTTTTGAAGCTTTTTTTATCTTGTCATTTGTCTTCGTAATTGCCAATTCAATCGCGCGAATCTCTTCGGCCAAAGTTGATAACACGTCCTGGTGACCCGAGAGTTCTTGCGCTACATCTGCCTGCTCGCCTTCTATTTGCTCTATCTCGAGGTCAAGAATCTCCATGTGGCGACGCGCATGTTTGAGTTTTTCGCCCAAACGGAAAAGTTCCTTTTCGATCTCAACCAGCTGCTCGCTCTTCTTCCTTCGTAATTGTCTCGCCTTCTGTACACTCGTTTCCATTATAACGGTCTCAGATTCGAGGTCCTTCTGGTGTCTTCTATCTATTTGCAGAGAGGTTTCCATGGTCAAGATCCGCTCAGCCAGGTCCTTGATCTCCTTTTTCTTGGCCATGATGCCGGAGCCTTCCTTATCCTGACTTCCGCCTGTCAGGATCCCCTGCGGGCAAACCCGGTCTCCCTGTAACGTTACAACCATGTTGTGTCCATTTTGATTCCACACTTTCAAAGCGGCTTGCAGGTCTTTTGCAACCACAACGTGCCCCAATAGAGATCGCACCAGTTGTTCATAGCCGTCTTTGACCTTTATGTTGTTGATCAGCGCTTCGCGGCCGTCTGGCAAACTGGTCTCATTTGCATCTCCAACTCCCTTGAGTGTCTTAATTGGAACAAAACCACTCTTGCCTGCTGACTCGGCACGGAGAAAGTCAATAGCCGCTGCGCCCCTTTTCTGGTCTTCCACAATCACATACTGCAAGGTTTCACTAAGGGCTACCTCAACTGCATCCTCATAGCCGGGTTCAGGATCGATAATGTCGGCTACAAGGCCATGGATGCCTGTTTCTTCAGGATTTCTGGATCCATTTTGCGTCATGATAGCCCGAACCCCCTTCTTGAACCATTCGTAATTTTCATCCATCTTCTTTAGGGTGCTGTAGCGGGACCGGAGCTTTTGCCGTTCGGCTTCCATCCTTTGCACCTTGCGAACGTGCCGGCTCAGGTCCTCGCGCTTTTTGCACAATTGTTTCTCCTGGGATTCGAGCCCTTCAGCTATCCGTTGCAGGTCCTTTTTTAACGAGCAACTCCGTTTTTCGGCCTTGGCAACTTCCTTTTTAAGCTTCAAAGATTCACTTTCAGTTTGTTTTTTTTCTATTTTGATCTGGTCAAGATGCCTTGAGAGGTTTCTTTTTTGTTTAGAAGCATTTTCCAGCGTCTTTTCATATGCGGCTTTACGGTTTGACAGATTTATCAGTTCGATCTTCTTCGTCTCAACGGTTTGATTCAACCTTGATAGGTGTTCTTTTCCGGCCTGTTCCTTCTCCTCGGCCTCTTTCAAGGCCCCCTTCACTTCGCCTATCTCCCGCTGCAGCACCTTTTCTTCTTCTTTCAGGCTCTGGCACTCTGCGGTGATCCCCCGGTTTCTCCCCTCAATCTCTCCAAGTTCGACTCGAAGCTGATTGCACTCCGTTTCCAGCCGGCCAAGATCTTTGATCCTGTATTTGATATCTCCTTCAAGTTTGTCAATGGTGCGCTGGCACTCGTATATTTTGGCCTTCTGTTCCGAGATACGCTGGTGCATCACTGCCCGCTCGTGTTTGATATTTTCAATTGCAGCCTCAAGCTTGGCCATTTCGGATTCGTGTCCGAGGTCTCTATCATGCAAGGATTCGAGAAGTGCTTCTGTTTCGCGCATCTCAGCGTGAATAACATCGTAGTGATAAGCTGCAAGCATTACTTCTAAATCTTCGATTTGTTTTTGATATTTTTTATAGCGTTCGGCTTTCCTTGCCTGGCGCTTAAGACTCCTCATCTGCTGTTTTACCTCGCCGATTATATCGTTTAGCCGAACGAGATTTTCCTTTGTTTTCTCTATCTTTTGAAGGGCCTCGCGCCTTCGACTCTTATACCTGGTGATGCCGGCCGCCTCCTCGATGAAAAACCGTCGCTCCTCCGGTCCAGCGTCGATGAGATTTGCAATCCTTCCCTGCTCGATAATGGCATAGGCCTTAGAGCCTACACCGGTTCCCATTAACAGATTCTGGATGTCTTTGAGCCTGCAGGCTTGCTTATTGATGAAGTACCCGCTTTCGCCGGAGCGGAACAAGCGCCGGCTGAGCATAATTTCAGAAAAGTGGCGATATTCTTCAGGGATGTTTCCGTTTTCATTGAGGAGTGTAATGGTTACTTCGGCCATGTTTAAGGGGGGTTTCGTTTCTGTGCCGGAAAAGATAACATCTTCCATAGACTTTCCGCGGAGTTGTTTCACGCTTTGCTCTCCCGTAACCCAACGTATAGCGTCAACAATATTGCTCTTGCCGCATCCGTTAGGACCGACCACCGCACATACACCTTCTGGAAATACCACAGTGGTTTTTTCTGGGAAGGATTTGAACCCGATGATCTCTAACTGCTTGATTTTCACGAGAGACACCCCTTTGCCGCTGTACGAAGCAAACCGCTCTGCGCGGTTGAAGGAAAACTAACAAAAAGAAAAACGTTTGTAAAGCAAAAATACTATAAAATGTATATGTTAAGCAAAGATACACAATATGTAGGTTCTGTGCCGGATGCCTGGCCGGAATTGCTGGAGTGGAAAAGCTGAAACCTCTTGTGAATCATGTGTGAATCGGTTATTAGAACATTTGTAACACTTTAGCTCTTTTAAAAAACAGACATACGGAGCGGACAGGCCATCCGATTGGAGACTGGCTCACTGTCTGAG
>QMMV01000047.1 GCA_003647435.1 Deltaproteobacteria bacterium
AAATATTATTGTGTATGTCTGTTTTTTAAAAGAGCTAAAGTGTTACAAAACAGCAAATTGATGACATTTGAACAATTCACATTTGGTCAATTCCCGGGATGACATCATTTTTCAACTCTCACGCCCGTATCGCAGGATATCTTGCAAATTTGGGTCACTTTAAAACGGCAAACATCTCCCCCCATTTCCGGGACGGCACAGACAAATGCTTCTATCCCGGCCGGAAGGGCTAAGTTTCACAGGTAAAAATGAAAAACATAGGTATTATCGTCAAGGCACAGAAGGAAGCGATTGAGAAGGCCAATAATCTGGAGGGCTGGCTTCAGAAAAGAGGCGTCCGCGTCTTCATCCGAGAAAATATTCCCGCTCCGATTACATCCCGGGATTCTTTGGTAGGAAACCTGCCGAAGGCTCCCCCGGATCTTTCCTGTATAGTTGTGTTAGGGGGTGACGGGACCTTCATTAGTGCCATCCGGTGGGTTCAGGATACCGGTATCCCTATGTTGGGGGTCAACCTTGGAGCATTCGGTTTCCTCACAGATGCCACAGTTCAGAATGTTTTTCCAATTATGGAAAAAGTCATCAAAGATGACTTTGAAACCGAAGAAAGGATCCTGTTGCTTGCAAAAGTGTTGCGGGACGGGAAGGAAGTTGCCTGTCAGACCGCAATTAATGATGTTGTAGTCAACAAGGAGGCGCTGGCCCGCCTTGCCCATATACATACTTATATCAACGATGATTACCTGACCACCTTTGGGGCAGACGGCCTTATTGTTGCGACACCCACGGGTTCGACGGCATATTCACTTTCAGCAGGGGGGCCTATCGTTTATCCTTCTCTTCAAACCATTATCCTTACCCCTATCTGCCCATTTACGCTGACAAATCGCCCTCTGATCCTTCCTGATACGGCCACTATCAAGATTAAGATAGACAAACGAGATTCAAATATCTTTTTAACCCTTGATGGGCAGGTCGGGCTTCACGTGACCCACCAGGATATTATCACTGTGGAAAAGGCGGCGCATACAATTCGTATGATCAAAGTGCCGGGTCAAAGTTATTATGACGTGTTAAAGGAAAAGCTCAGATGGAGCGGGCGGTCATTACATTAATCGCGATCAGGGGTTTGCCTAATCATGTTCATATGTTCGATTTTTATGCACTTGCTCATTACAACCTGGAGCCCACGCTTACGAGCTTTTTCCGCTGACCGGTTGTGGGCGATGCCCTGCTGCATCCAAACCGCTTTAGCGCCGATTTCTATGGCATCGTCGACAATAGGAGGAATGGCCTCCGGTTTTCTGAATATGTCCACTATGTCTACGGGGAATGGAATCGCTTTTATGTTGGGATAAGACTTTTCGCCCAGTATCTCTTTTTGCCCGGGATTTACCGGCACGATCACGTAGCCTTGCTCTTTTAGATACTTTGCTACCTTGTAACTGTCTCTTACAGGCTTGGGAGAAAGGCCAACAATGGCCACAATTCTGGAGTTTTTAAGAATTGCCTTGATCTCTTCAGACGGCGGATTGTACTCAGGCAACTCGCACAGCATGCTTGACATAACCTTCTCCTATTGAAATATTATCTTGGATTCGTAAGGATCCAGGTTTTTGAAAACATCCGGATCTATTTTTAAAAGAGCTGTAACACTTTAGCTCTTTTAAAAAACAGATATACGGAACGGATAGGCCATCCGATTGGAGACCGTCTCAAACTCGAGCCTAACTGAGCGTACAGAAAAAACAGCGCTTAGGAGTTCAAAGAAGATCCATTCGGTCACAATATCAGTTATCGTCAAGGAGGAATATCCACCCTACTGTTTTTTCTCAACGCTCAGTAATGCTCTCAGACAGTGAGCCAGTCTCCAATCGGATGGCCTATCCGCAATAATATTTTCAAAAATCTAAACTGATACAAAGAGCTAAAGTGTTACTTTTGGTCCATTAGATAGCGTCGACAAAACTGAATATACCACACCTTTTTGCAATTGTTTATAACAAAATCCGTATCGGTTTAGATTTTTGAATATATTGTATTTACTCAGGAATCCTGCCACCAAGGCACCAAGACACAAATAAGAAATAATGTAACACTTTAGCTCTTTTAAAAAACAGACATACTGAACGGACAGCCTATCCGCAATAATATTTTCAAAGATCTAAACTGATACGAAATAATCATTTTAGAATCCTGGTACGTTTGTGACTTTGCATCTGAACTATTACGAATGAGGGAACAGGGGGTTTTGGAAAAATGGGAGAGGATGCCAGATTCAGGATTGAGAGAGACACGATGGGCGAGGTGCAGGTACCCGTGGATGCCTATTATGGAGCACAGACCCAGCGAGCTGTGGAAAACTTTCCCATTTCCGGGAACAGGTTTCCCAGGGTTTTCATTAAATCCCTTGGGATTATCAAAAAATATGCTGCTCAGGTGAATGCAGATCTCGGACTTTTGGACTCCAAGCTCGCCGGGGCAATTGTAGAAGCTGGTGACGATGTAATAGCCGGAAAAATGGATGAGCAGTTTGTGGTCGATATTTTTCAGACGGGCTCTGGTACCTCAACGAACATGAATGCCAATGAGGTTATTGCAAGCAGGGCCAATGAGCTGTTGACAGGCACAAGGGACGTCAGATATCCGGTACACCCCAACGATCATGTGAACATGGGTCAATCAAGCAACGACGTGATACCGGCAGCGATTCACATAGCAGCACAAATCTCGATTACCGAAGCTCTTCTTCCCGGGCTCAGAGTCCTTCATGAATCACTTCAAAAAAAAGCAGAGTCTTTCTCTGAAATTCTAAAGATTGGACGAACTCATCTCCAGGATGCAGTACCCATCCGACTCGGTCAGGAATTCAGTGGCTATGCCCGCCAGGTTCAGCTTGGCATTGAGAGAATCGAAACGGCCAAAAGGGGCCTTGCCGAGCTGGCGCTCGGTGGTACAGCCGTTGGTACAGGGCTAAATACCCATCCAGAATTTGCCCCTCGCGTCATTGGGCTAATCTCCAGGGAGACGGGATGCACATTTGTTGAAGCCGAAAATCACTTTGAGGCCCAGGCTGCTCAGGATTCCGTTGCTCAGACAAGTGGTACGCTAAAGACTGTGGCGGTTAGCCTGATGAAGATTGCAAACGACATACGATGGCTTTCATCAGGACCAAGGTGCGGTCTTGGGGAAATCAGCATCCCTGCGCTCCAGCCCGGGTCTTCCATCATGCCCGGCAAGGTAAACCCCGTCATTCCCGAATCCGTGACGCAAGTTGCAGCACAGGTAATTGGAAATGATGCTGCGATTACAATAGGATGTCAGGCAGGAAATTTTGAGCTGAACGTGATGCTTCCTGTGATCGCTTACAATTTATTACAATCGATAAAGCTTATTGCCTCGGCAGCAAAGAACTTTGCTCAAAGATGTATTGACGGCATCTCTGCAAATGAGGAGAGGTGCGGGGCTTATGTAGAAAACAGTCTGGCCATGTGTACATCTCTGTCCCCTGTGATAGGGTATGAACAAGCTGCATCGATTGCCAAAGAGGCATATGCAACAGGCAAGACCATTCGGCAGGTCGCTATGGAGAGAAAAGTGCTTCCCGAAGACCAACTGAATGACCTGCTCGACCCCGTTAAGATGACGTAATTGTATGGAAGTGGTGGAGTGATGAAATAATAGAGGGGCCTTTGCACAACCCCTTTTCCACTCCTTTGTATGAACTTTTTGACCCATCCACGGGGTTGCTCACTAAATCACAGAAAACAGGGCCTGGCGGCCTCAAACAGTTTGTGATTTGCCCACTAATGCGGGCCGCCTGCCCCGTTGAATTTCCCGAAGGGAAGCCTATTTAACGGGGTGGACTTCGCCCGGCAAACAGACCAGACAGACCAGAAAGGTTCATAATTGCCGTTCAAGGGAGTTATGCAAAGGTCTAATAGATGGAGGTTAAGGCTATGAATAGATGGATAAAAAGATCGCTCGCTCTTGCAATTGCTGTCGCGCTAATTTTCAGCACTGCTGGATTTCAGGCTGTGGCACAAGATCAGCAGGTTGCAAACGAACCGACTGCTCCCGGCATGATCGCAGACCTTGTATTGCTCAGACCTCTTGGAATTGTGGCAACAGCGGCGGGTACCGTCTTTTTCGTTGTCTCGCTGCCTTTTAGCGAGCTTGGTGGAAACAGCAAAGCAGCCTATCAGAAGCTCGTCGTAGACCCCGCCAGATTCACATTTGGCAGGCCACTGGGCAAAATAGAAGGAGTTTTACCAGCCCAATAGTTGCCATACGGCGCATACGGCGGCGGTAAAAACGAAAATCGTTTCAATCAGGAACTCAAATCTGAGACCAGGAAGAAGTACTTGCTGTTCAAAGACTTTTACAATAGCGGCTAAGTACAACACCGAAAGGAGCAGTCCATAGGAGGCTGTGCTGGCAACCTGCATAATCGGTGCGACAAGAAGGACGGCAAAGGAGATTAGCAAAAGGTGTTTCAGCAAGTGCAAGGTTTTCTTTTCTCCAATCACAATAGGCAGGCTCTCGTGTCCCACGATACGGTCCCCTTGCATATCCAGAATATCAAAAAAAGCTGTTCGCACAAAGACCGTGATTGAGGCCCACAAGGTTACAAAAACTGTTGTCGGCGTAATCTTCAGCGATAGAGACAGACGCGGCAGCAGGCCTGTTACAACACCCCAGGCAACGGCAATCAACACCGTCTTTGAGCCCGGTATGTCGCTGATACGTTCGATCTTGCCGGCTGCTTTCAATGGCCGCGGGATCAGTTTGACTTTGTAGAGAAGGCCAAGCCCACTGATGGCACAGAGCACAAGAAAAGGAACAGGGCCGAGGGTAAAGGCCATGAAGAGCCCTGTTCCGCCTGACGCAAAGGCCAGGACGAGAAGAATCAAGCGATTTTTGCTATAAAAGTTTGCCTTGTCCGGGTCATTGTAACGGACAGCATCGACTCTGATGAAGTTGTTTAATGTGTGCATTGAAAGGACATAACATGTCGCCATCAGGGCGGATGGCAGACTTGGCCGGCTTTCTGAGAGTATTGCACAGGCATAGCTCAAACATCCTGCCCCCAGCGCGAGATATAGATTGCTCAAGAGAAGCCACTGCTCCATCCTGTAAACTGCCTGCTGCCATCGCCCCCTTGGGATGGACTCGAGTGCTCTGTAAACTTTTTTGATGACCCAGTTAGGGGTGGAGGCCCCGGCTGTAAGACCTACGGCTCTCAAGGATTGCAGGGCGTGACGATCGAGTTCAGCCTCGCTTTCGATGTGGAAAGCAGGAACCCCCTGGTGTTGAATAACCTGCGCTAATCTCCGGGTATTGCCGCTATTGTGTCCACCCACCACCACCACCGCATCGACGCCGTTTGCCATTTTTCCGGCCTCAGCCTGGCGCTTAAGTGTCGAATCGCAGATGGTATTAAATACCTTAAAATGGGGGAACCTCTGTCTAATACTGTATGCGATGCGATCAAAGAGCCTGCCGTTCTGCGTCGTTTGGGCAACTACGATTGCCCGCTTGAGGCTCGGCAGAGTATCAAGGTCCTCCGGGTGCGTGATAATGTAGCCGCGGCCTCCAGCATAGCCGAGGAGCCCCACAACCTCCGGATGGTTCCTGTCGCCCACGATAAGAGCGGCATAACCCTTCCTTGCATACGTTGCGATAATAGTCTGAACCTTCAGAACCCTTGGGCAGGTGGCGTCAATAATTGTATGGCCTGCGGCGATAAGCGCCTGCTTTGTTTGGGGTGGCACACCATGAGCCCTGATTACCACGGTTCCGGGTTCTGCTGATGAAGGATCATCGAGGATTCTCACGCCTTTTCCCGCGAGAATCTGTAACACCTGGGGGTTGTGGATGAGCGGGCCGAAAGTATAAAGTGGACCCTTGCAGTCTTTCGCGCTATCCAGGACCATCTCGACAGCCCTGCGCACACCCATACAAAAGCCTGCGGTCCTGGCGAGCTTGATTTTCAAGGCGGGTCTTATTCTTTTAAAATGACCTTGTGATTGACGAGGGAAAGTGCATGGATGTGAGCAGGTATGAACTTTTGATCCCCGAAAATATTGACAAGGCGAAGGCCATCATTTTCTGGTTCAACCTTATCAACTGCTTCCATAACAAGTTCCTCTTTCCCATTACGAATGATGTACGCATTTGCTTCACACATCTTTTTCTATCGACTCCTTCAGATGTTTTTCGATCAAAGTTTCAATAAGGGGCGGCAACGGTGTGGAAGACATCCCAACAATTTCCACCTTTTCCTGCGTAAGTGGAATCAAAAACTTCTTTGCCCGGCTTGCGGCCACAGCCTCGGCAATTCGGGGCGTTACTTCGCCCATCATCGCATGAGCCAGAACAATCGCCAATGGTCCTATAATAATATCAGCATCTGCGACCGTGTGAACAATGGCATTTTCCCCGGAGGCGCCCCTGTTCGCCTTGGCCTTGAGCATTTGCGCTGTGGCAATGCCATTGGTTCCAAGAGCGATGATTTCCACCGACTCTTCAAAGACCTCTTTGAGTTTCTTTATGATAACACTTCCGATCCCGCCACCCTGACCATCAATTACACAAATGCGCATATTTAATTCTATTCTGCCGATAGTACCAAATGTTGTTATTTGGACTTCCTTTTTAGCAAAAAGGTGCCGATGGGTCAAGGAGGAAACCGGCATGGCAGGTCTCAATAACTATTCGGATTTTAGTTTGACGCATTACCACGGCTGGAAGATTTTTATTGCCAGAGTTTTTTAAAATAATATTGTAAAAAAGTTAGTTTCATAGTATCGACTTTGGGCCAGGAATTGTTTCGCTTCGCTTGCAGTGACAAAATAGACATTTTTCAAAGGTCCTGAGAGAGGTGAAAATAGATGAAAGAGACCGCTACAATCACCGTCAACGGGAAAACCTTCGAATTGCCCATTATCACTGGCTCTGAGGGAGAAAGAGCCATCGATATCTCCGGGTTGCGCCAGAAGAGCGGCCTAATCACGTTTGATCCTGGTTTTGCTAATACAGCCAACTGCCAGAGTGACATCACCTTTGTCGATGGCGAAAGGGGGATCCTCCGTTACCGGGGTATCCCGGTCGAGCAGCTCGCGGAGCATTCCACCTTTGTTGAAACCGCTTACCTGTTAATAAATGGTGAGCTTCCTACCAAGGAACAACTAAACGGGTTTTCGGTCTTGTTAAATGATCACTCCCTTGTTCACGAGGACATGCGCGCTTTTTTCGAGAACTTTCCCCGATCCGCGCATCCTATGGGCATTCTTTCCTCTATGGTCAACGCCCTTCGGGCTTTTTATCCCGAAATCCCTGAGAGAACAGAAGAGGAGGAAATCAATATAACTGTTACCAGGCTTCTCTCCAAAGTAAGGACTATGGCGGCCATGTCTTATAAGATTTTCAGGGGCCATAAGGTCGTATACCCAAGGCATGACCTGACTTATCCTGCAAATTTCCTGAATATGATGTTCGATTCCCCCGTTCGGCCTTATCACATCGACGAGGATTTAGTCAAAGCCCTCAATATATTCTGGATAGTTCATGCAGACCACGAACAGAATTGTTCCACCGCTGCCGTCCGATTGGTGGGAAGTGCACGGGTTAATCTCTACGCGGCCATTTCGGCCGGCATATGTGCACTTTGGGGGCCACTGCACGGTGGTGCCAATCAGGCCGTTGTGGAGATGCTCGAGTCTATACAGAAAAACGGTGGTGATGTGGCCCCTTTTATAGCGCGGGCCAGAGATAAGAACGATCCTTTTCGGCTCATGGGCTTTGGTCATCGGGTCTATAGAACGTATGATCCAAGGGCAAGGATCATGAAAAAGGCATGCGATAGAGTCTTGAACAAGATGACACAGCGTGACCCGTTGCTGGATATTGCAAGGAGGTTGGAGGAGGTAGCCTTGAGCGAATCGTACTTTATCGAGCGCCACCTTTATCCAAATGTAGATTTTTACAGCGGCATTTTGCTTCGGGCTTTGGGTATCCCTCTCAACATGTTCACCGTCATGTTCGCCATCGGGCGTCTACCCGGCTGGATCAGCCAGTGGAAGGAAAGTATCGATGATCCAATGTGGAAGATGTGCCGTCCGCGGCAGATTTACATTGGACCGAATGAAAGAGAATACGTACCCATAGGAGAGAGGGGGTAGTGCATGAATGCCCGGTCGGAGTCACTACCCAAGCGGATCCTTAAAACTACTTTTGCGTATTAAGCATTTCTATTTTTCTGCAGGATTGTGCTGTTACGCTGCCGGTGTTTGCCCATCCTATAGATTATACGCCTAAAAGTTCCGCTTTTCTCGGCGATTAGACATTCTGATATATTTGCTGCATATCTTTGGCCGTTATTTTCCCTGGGTTACTGAATAGCAGACATTCTATTTTCGTAACACTTTAGCTCTTTTAAAAAACAGACATACACAATAATATTTTCAAAAATCTAAACTGATACCTATTTTCTACATAACACCCTGGAGGATGAAAAATGAAAAAAATTGAAGTTATTATCAAGCCATTTAAGCTCGATGATATCAGGGAAGGTCTAACGGAGATCGGTGTTAACGGAATGACTGTTTCCGATGTTAAAGGGTTCGGGCGTCAGAAGGGGCACACTCAGGTCTATCGTGGTGCGGAATACACCGTCGATTTTGTGCCCAAGCTTAAACTCGAGGTCGTCGTTGATGCGCAACTTGTCCCGCAGGTTGTAAAAGTGATCAGGGAAAGGGGCAGCACGGGATCGATCGGCGACGGCAAGATATTTGTCACGGCCTTAGACGAGGTGATTCGTATCAGGACAGGCGAAAGGGGAAAGGAAGCGATTTGAAAAAACTTCTGGATGCTTGAGTTAAGGCGGGTAAGCCTTTTATAGGCACGATGCCGGATGGTCGATAGACGAAAATATCCAGTATCTGCCTGAAGTGAGAACCAAGCTTTTAGCCTTTTGCAATATTTACAACAATGCCCATGAGCCAGCAGGAGCCCCAATCAATCTGCTTCAGAAGAAGAAGCAACAGTTAACTGCCCCTTTCTCAAAGGGGATGAACCTTCTTTTCTCCACCGGCATGCGGAAATCTCAGGCGATTTGTATCACTTTAGCCCTTTCAAAAGCCAGGCATTTTGAAAAATCCGAACTGATACGGATTTAGTATTTGTTTCGAATTTGCGTCTTACACCTTGAGAACAGCACGATATTCGAATTCCGGATTTTCAAAGACCTCCCCTATAAGCAACGTCACCACTCCACTTGACGGCTTTTCTTAAGCCGGGTATACAGTTGGTGACGCAAGAGGGGGGCAGTTGGATACACACTCTACAAAGATGTGGTTGCGCAGGGGAATAAACTACAAAAATGTCACCAAACACCGCTTCTACAGGCAAGCTGTTTTTAAAACCTCCTGATTCTGCATGCAATATAGTGCTGGCCCAATATTTGCTTTTTACAAGAGCGCAACACTTTAGCTCGTTTAAAAAATAGACCCTGATGTTTTCAGAAAAATAGATTGTTGCACAAGAGAAAGTTTTACCTCGAAG
>QMMV01000048.1 GCA_003647435.1 Deltaproteobacteria bacterium
GCTTAACTGTTCTTTCTTAACGCTCGCTAACGCTCTCAGACAGTGAGACAGCCTATACCGGATTGCCCGTATGCGATAATATTTTCAAAAGGCTAAAATGATACCAAAAATCTAAACTGATACGAGGCTTGAAAGATACTCGCTGGCCTCTTATGAATCGGTTATCATGTTCAGGAAGCCCCAAAAAGCTGCTGCCCTCAAATACGAACCGGAAAACGACAAAGCACCAAGGGTCACCGCAAAGGGTAGCGGAGTTGTTGCCCAAAAAATAGTCGATCTTGCAAGCAAGCACGGCATCCCGGTCAGGGATGATCCGGACCTTGTCGAGGCACTCTCAAGGCTTGATCTTGGCGAGGAAATACCCCCCGAGCTCTATGTTGTGGTGGCGGAACTTCTTTCCTTTGTCTACAGAGTGAATCGGAAAAAAGGCTCCTGGTAGGAAGATTTTTCCTACGGCCAATATGGCAGGCAGCAGGCGGTAAGCAGCTAAGATCGTTTGCTATTTATCCAGAAGAAATAGGGGACAACGATGAACCGGAATTGGCATCTCCATTGCATTGCTATGGGGTAAAAAAAGAGGAGGGCTTCTTAATTGTATTCAGGGATCTACGACGCGGTCAGGGGATGTCGAATTCAAAAGCTGAGATTTGATGCAATTGCTTCCAATATGGCTAATATCACAACAGGCGCATTCAAAAAAGATGTCATTTCTTTTGACGAGTTGCTGGGTTTGCATACGGTGACCGACTTCAGTCAGGGCAATATCAGATACACGGGCAATCCCCTCGATGTAGCTTTACAGGGAGAAGGCTTTTTTAAAGTGGAGACACCCGCCGGAATCAGATACACCCGGAACGGAAGGTTCGCACGGAATGCCGATGGAGTCATAGTGACGCAAAACGGCGATCCTGTGTTGGGGGAAAGGGGGCCGATCTTGATCCATGGCAACAATGTTAGCATTGATAGCGAAGGGCGAGTTGTGGTTGACAATACGGAAGTGGACCGATTGCCGGTGTATAAGTTCGAACGCAGTGAGTATCTGCAAAAAGAGGGCCTGTCCTACTATATTTACAGGGGGGATGAAGAGGAAGTTTTCCGTGCAGATGACACCCTGGTCAAGGGTGGATACCTCGAGGAATCAAATGTTGTGATTGCAGAGGAGATGGTCAAAATGATGGACACGCTCCGAACCTTTGAATCATATCAAAAAGTGCTTCAGTCATTTGATGAGACCGATGGAAGAGTGATTAACGAAGTCGGAAAACCTTAGATCTAAGGAGATGTGTTATGTTAAGAGGTTTATGGACAGCGGCTTCGGGTATGGCCGCACAGCAACTAAATATTGATGTCATAGCCAACAACTTGGCTAATGTCAATACCACAGGATTTAAGAAAAGTCGTTCGGATTTTCAAGACCTTATGTACCAGACTCTTCGTTTGCCTGGTGCCACTACTGCTTCGGGGGCCCAACTTCCCACCGGTATCCAGGTTGGAATGGGCTCAAAACCGGTAGGCGTAGAAAGGGTATTTTCACAGGGGGATTATAACCAGACAGATAACGAGCTTGACCTGGCAATTGAAGGGAAAGGGTTTTTCAAGGTTGTGAGCAATGATGAAGAGGTATACACCCGGGCTGGTAATTTCAAGCTCGACAGCGAGGGCTATGTCTGTACGCCCGCAGGCGATAAACTTCAGCCCGAAATCGCCATCCCGGCGGATACGGTTTCTATCTCCATAGATTCCGGGGGGAGACTCGTTGCTTTTGGCCCGGATAACACCGAGGTGGCAACGGCTGATATCAAGCTGTATACGTTTCCTAACCCCGCAGGGCTTTTCAGCATGGGGCGCAATCTCTACCGTCCCACGGCCGCTTCTGGAGAAGCTGTTGAAGGAACGCCTGGAACGGATGGAGTTGGAACAATTGCGCAGGGCTATCTGGAAATGTCCAACGTGAGCGTGGTGGACGAGATGGTCACGATGATTGTGGCCCAAAGGGCCTATGAAGTGAATTCCAAGGCCATACAGACTGCCGATAATATGCTTCAGATGGCAAACAATATAAAACGGTAGTGTAAAAAAGAGCAGCGAACTCAAATCTCAATCGGTGAACGGGCAATAACGGGAGCAAAATGAGAAATTTCAATATCACACTGCTGGCTGTGGCCTTAACCGTAGGTGTAGCCTTCAGCCTTTGTGAAGCCAGACCGGATGTAAAGCTTTGCATCGCCGTAAAGGAACAGGCTCAGGTGAAAGGGGAGAAGGTCTATTTGAAAGACATAGCAACAATAGATGGTCCTCTTGCTGCGCGGAAGCAACTCGGGGCTATCTATCTGGCACATGCCCCTGCCCCCGCCAGGCACAGGATCCTGCGTGGAACGTGGCTGAGGAACAGGATTCGATCAAAGATGTTGCTCCCGCCAAATACTGTGCTGCGGGTGCCTGAGCTTGTCAGGATTGAGCGGCGGTTCCAATCCATTCAAGATGACGATTTTTTGCGTCTTTATCGTAACTACGTCACAAAACAGCTCCGATCCCATCAGGCTACGTTCCGGGTCAGCCGTTTCAGGGTCATAGGTAATGGCCCGGTTCCTGATGGAAACCTCAGCATTGAACTGATAAAGCAGGCTGATGGAAAGCTAATGGGTTATGTGAGTCTGACCGCCGTTATCCGGGTAGACGGAAAGATCGAGCGGCGTGTACTACTTTCAGGCTGGATTGACAGATTTGAAAAGGTTGTCACCGTAGCCCATAGGTTGCAACGGCACACTATTCTGACACGAGGCGACTTGCGGTTGAAAAGAATGAACATTTCCAGGCTTCCCGCCAATGTCATCAAAAGCATAGAGGCGGTTGTCGGAAAAAGGGTAAGGCATACGCTGAAGGCCGACACTCCATTACTGGCCAACGTGGTAGAAGAACTGCCGGTCATAGAGAAGGGTGACCGGGTGACGATCGTCGCTGAATCCCCCACACTACTTGTGACGACTCCCGGTATAGCGCAGGGCGAAGGGTCTGCCGGGGATCAAATACGTGTTAAAAACTGTATGAGCAATAAGGAAATCTTGGGGCGTATCGTCTGCGCTTCAATCGTGAAAGTGGAGTTTTAAGGAACTCAACAAGGCCATGAGATTTGTGATAGTTGTTCTAACTTGTATCGCGACTGCCGGTATGATGATGTTGTCCGGGTGTATCGCCACAGAAAAAAGCCTTGTGAAGGCTTCGCCCTCTGCTGTCCCGGATCGAGGCTATAAAAGAGCAGTGCCTCCCGTAGCCCCCGACGAGGGGTCCCTCTGGGTCGATAGTGGTTGCACCAAACTTTTTGTCGATATGAGAGCCAGAGAGGTTGGAGATCTGGTAACAGTCAGAATTTCAGAAAAACCCACGGGTACATTGTCAGCCAAGACACAAACCAGCCGGGATTCCTCTATTGAGGCGGGAATTAACGATTTGTTAGGTTACATGAAGGCACTTGAGGAAAAAAATAGAAGAGAAGGTGGCTCAACATCCCGTTTTGACCGGACGAGCATGTTCAAAGCCAATTTCAAGCCAAGTTTTACCGGCCAAGGCACGAACAACCGGCAAGGAGAGGTCACTGCCTACATCACTGCAACAGTGATCCAGGTGTTGCCTAACGGAAATCTTGTCATATACGGCAGACAAGAAATCAAGGTAAACAATGAGACACAGTACATTACGGTCTCTGGAACTATACGACCTGAAGACATTGACACAAACAACGAGATTCCATCGACTTATATTGCCGATGCAAGAATAGAATATTCAGGCAAAGGTGTCATTGCAGACAAACAGCGTCCTGGCTGGCTTATGCGCGTTCTTGATCATGTATGGCCATTTTAGGGAGGAGGCAGTTAACGAATAACAATCGGGGTTGTGGAAACTATGTGCAGGCTTATCAAGATAATTTTTGTTTTTGTACTTGTGTTAGCAGCTTGCCCGGTTGGAGTTTACGGCGCAAGGGTTAAGGATATCGCTTCCATTAAAGGGATCAGGAATAACCAGCTTGTTGGATATGGCCTTGTGGTGGGATTAAAGGGTACAGGAGACAAAACTGGTACCAGCTTTACCATCCAGTCCCTTGCAAATATGATTGAGCGGATGGGTATTCACGTGGATAAAGAAGACGTATCGGTTAAGAACGTGGCAGCCGTTATGGTAACTGCAAGTGTGCCCCCATTTGCGAGGATAGGAAACAGGATTGATGTTGTGGTTTCCTCTGTGGGTGATGCCAAGAGCTTGCAGGGTGGAACACTCCTGTTGACTCCACTGTATGGTGTTGACAAAAAGATTTATGCCCTGGCCCAGGGTCCCGTTTCTGTCGGCGGTTTTGCCGCGGGCGGGGCAGCCGGCGGAGGGATCACCAAAAATCACCCAACTGTTGGCAGGATTTCAAGGGGTGCCAGCATTGAGCGTGAAATTCCGGTCTCTATGCAGGACAAGGACGAGATTGTTATTGCTTTAGATAATCCAGATTTTACGACCGCAGTCCGGCTCTGCGACGCAATAAACGAAAGATTCGGCCGGAATGTGGCCACGACCGTTGATTCAGGGACACTCAAGCTGAAAATACCGGAAGATTTTCGCCAGGACGTTGTGCAGATGGTTGCAACGGTGGAAAATCTCGAAGTCATGCCTGATAGTATTGCCAAGGTCGTCCTAAATGAAAAGACAGGCACGGTCGTCATTGGTGAGAACGTCACGATTTCCACGGTAGCAGTAGCTCACGGCAACCTGAGCATTCAGATTAAAGAACGGACGAGGGTGTCCCAGCCCTCGCCCTTTGCCCCGGCTCCACCTGCAGGGGCCACTACTCAGCAATTCCAACCTGAAAACGGTCTACTTATGGGGCCGGGAGGACAGACAGTCGTATCAGCTGATTCTGATGTTTCTGTACAAGAGGAAAAGAATAAACTGCTCCTGGTTCCGCGTGGTAGTACCATTGGTGAGTTGGTACGTGCACTGAATGCCATAGGGGTATCGCCAAGAGACCTCATTACCGTTTTTCAGGCTCTACGGGCTGCCGGTGCCCTTCATGCCCAGATAGAAATAATTTAGGGGCCCGGAATTTCTATAACCCATTTAGATTGTAGCTATTTATTTGCGCTGTTGCAGCCTCGATCAGGGAATGATGGAATATTGGTATCAGTTTAGATTTTTGAAAATATTATTGCGTATGTCTGTTTTTTAAAAGAGCTAAAGTGTTACGAATATTGAAATGATGGAAAAAATCCTTTGGTGCCCATTATGAGCGCAAGCTTCACTACGTGTCCATTGTTCCAGTATTCCAATTGTGAGCGAAGCAAAGTAGGTTCGGGTCTCAGGGATGCTGGATAGCGGTGTGATATTGGAGTTCAAGCGGCTGCCCGCCGTTGCCTGCTATCGGGGAGTTTCTGCCGGTTACCTCCCTCTGGAGCAGACCTAAGGGGGATTCACGAATCGCCCGTACCATGGGTTATCGGGTATTGGCGGGCGGGAGAGCCGTCTACAGCAAGGATATCCACTATAAAATATCAAGAATCCAGCGAAGGAGCGAAGCGACTAATAGCCAATGCCAGAGATAATACCCGATATCCAATCAAAACAAATTGGTGGTTCACCGGGGTTTGCCAGCATGGACCGCAAGCTCAGAAAGGCTTGTGGGGATTTCGAGTCGATTTTCATTCATTATCTACTGAAATCAGCCCAGAATGCCCTTCCCGAGAGCGGCATCTTTGACAACCGTCCCGAGAGCAAGATTTATAAATCGATGGCGTACGAGGCGATAGCCAGGACTATAGCAACAGGGCGGGGTATTGGGCTCGGAGAGTTGCTTTATGAGCGATTGAGAGGGGATTTGAAACCTTAGCGAGGAGAGGTGCAACTTTCGTTTAGTTTTCTGGTATTTTGTTCGAAAACAATCTTATGGCAGGCAGAGGAGATGTTTTATGGATGAGACAATGGAGGTGCTGAAGGGCCTATTTCATGAGAAAATGTTGCTTTATCAGGAGCTTGTAGCATGCCTGAAGCGGGAACACAGGGCGCTCTTCAGTATCGATGTGGATACACTCTGGAAGATTGCGGAGGAAAAAGAGTCTGTTGTATCTGAGATAGAAGGTATTCGCGGCAGGATTCTCTCGGTCCTGAGCGAGGCTTCCATTGTTCACGGCATGGATACCTTCTCCTTTGACCTTATGCGTGTCTATTCCCTTATCCCCGGCATTTATCGTGGCTCGTTCAAGAATGTTTGCTTGTCAATTGCGAGGCTTGGGAATGAAGCCCGAACACACAGCCGGGAAAACAGGCTATTTATAGAGGAATGCCTCGGGTTTCTTGACGACTTAATCGCGGTTATAGCCGACACGGGGAGGCCAGGGGGCGTTTACGACAATGGTGATTTTTCGGGGAATAAGGGACAGGTCAATCTTCTTCTTCATAGAGAGGTCTGATTATGTCTGGTCTGGGATTGGTATTTAGTATCGCCAGGGATGCTCTTGCTGCGCAGCAAAACGGCATAGATGTAACCGCCCACAACGTTGCCAACGTGGACACGCCCGGCTATTGCAGACAGCGTGCTGTGCACGAGGCAAAAGAGCCTGCTCCATACGGGGGGCTTATGTTTGGCCGGGGGGTGGATACAGCACAGGTGCTAAGGATAAGTGACCAGTTCATAGAAAACCGGCTCATGAGGCAAAACTCAAACATGCTTTCCTATAAAGAGATGGAAAATTACATGCAAGTCTTGGAAGGTGTGTTCAGTGAGGATTCTGAAACAAGTGTTAGTTCTCTTATGGCCGACTTCTGGAACCTGTGGCACGATGTGGCAAACAATCCTTCCGGTACATCAGAGCGGATCGCGCTTTATGAGCATAGCATATCTGTTGCGCAACAATTCAAGTCTCTCTCCCGCGATTTCGGAGATATCGAAACAGATCTGACTCAAGCAGTCAGTTCCGGGATTAATAGGATTAATGAGATCACGGCAGAGATTGCGGATGTCAATGCCGAAGTTGTCCGATCGGAAAGCGGCGCTATCGCCAATGACATGAGAGACAAACGCAACGCGTTGGTTTCAGAGCTGGCCGGGTATATAGATGTGAAGACGTTTGAGCAGAGCAACGGTTCTTTATCAATTATCACCGCTCGAGGCTGTGTTCTGGTTCAGGGAAATGAGAGCTATGACCTCGATCTTGGCGGGGACAACGGGGATAGAGTGCAATGGAGCGGCTCCGGCGGCAGCGCTGTTGACATTACCAATTATATTAACACCGGGAAGCTTGGTGGATGGCTTGATATGCGGGATGAAATCGCCGCCAAGTATAAATCTGATCTCGATGCTTTGGCAAGAGAACTTATCTGGACCGTCAACCAGCAGCATAGCCTTGGAGTTGGGCTGGAGGCTTTCAGTTCGGTTAAAGGAAGCTATGCTGTGTCAGACAGCAGCAAGGAGCTTGGAAGTGAAGACTGCGGCCTTGAATACTACGATAAGCTCTCAAACGGCACGTTTAATCTGTGGGTCTATGACTCGGGCGGAAATGTTGTGAATGGGGTTCCAACTTCCATTACGATTGATGCAGACACCGGGGGGACAACTCTTACCTCTCTTGCTGCTCAGATCGATGCTATTGATGATATAAGTGCAAGTGTAACTTCAGATGGGAAGCTCCGGATAGATGCCGACAGCGGCTATACATTTGCCTTTTCCGATGACACAAGCAATGTTCTGGCAGCTATCGGGATCAACACGTTTTTCACCGGCGTAGGAGCCGGCACCATTGGTCTGAGCGATGTAATTACCTCTGACAAAAACTATATCTCAGCGGCCCAGATTCACAGTGATGGGAGCATTGCAGCAGGCGACAACAAGAATGCCCTGGCTATTGCTGACCTGCAGTACAAATTGGTAGATATCGCACAATGGACTTGCGACAGGCGCAACGGAAATACGCAGGGGTGCATCAGAACAACTATCGAAGACTATTATCATGCCCTCGTGGGCTCCATGGGGATTACGTCTGCAAGTGTCTCAAGAGGCAGGAGTTTCAATGAGGGCATGGTCAACAAATTACGTGAACTTCGGGACAGGATTTCGGCTGTATCTCTTGATGAAGAAATGACAAATCTGATCAAATATCAGCATGCGTATGCAGCAGCCGCAAAGCTCATTACCGCTTCAGATGAGATGTTGGAAACGTTGCTTGAAACAAAGTAGCAAATGTGGAGGGTATAGCGGATGAGAGTGGCCACCAGAAGTATTTATGAGACGGTAAGATTCAACCTGGACGTGATTACCGAGCGGCTCAGCAAGGCCAACAAAGTTGTGTCGAGTGGCAAACGTATTACAACTCTTTCTGACGACCCAGTGGGACTTGCGCAGGCACTAAACATCAAATCCTCTCTGTCTAACATTGAACAGTTGGAACGTAATATAAATGTTGGAAAATCCTGGCTTGCTGCTTCTGAAAACGCCCTCACACATGTGCAGAACCTTATTTCCGATGCCAAAGCGATGTCTGTTCAGATGGCAAATGTTACCGAAGGAGCTGCCGAAAGAGCTTCTGCCGCGCAGGCCGCTCAAAACATGTTAGAGGAAATTGTTTCTTTAGCGAACACTGAGATAAACGGGCGGTATATCTTCGCAGGGTCGAAAACGGACGGGGCCCCTTTTACACTGGAAGATGACAACAGTGTCATATATAACGGAAACAATGAGCCTTTTACGGTAAAGATAGGCCGCACCTCTACTGTAGCAGTTGGGAGTGATGGAGAGAGTGTGTTCGGAAGTTCTGGTGAATTAGACGATATTTTCAATACCTTCAAAGAGTTGAAGGCAGCGCTGCAGAACAATGATGTGAGCGGCATTCAGGGCAAAATAAACCAATTGGATGATCACTTTAACCATATTGCCACCAAGATTTCCGATATCGGTTCTAAGATGAACCGCCTGGAAATCAAAGAAGAAATTCTTCAAAATCTCGATATTACCAATACGGAAAGGCTTTCAAAGATTGAAGATGCAGATATCACCGATGCAATCATGAAGTTGAAAGCTATGGAGACCGCATATCAAGCGGCTTTAGTTTCGGCATCGAGGGTGCTGCAACTGAGCGTGGTTGACTATCTATAGAAACTGGCTTCAGAATTGTCTTGGCCCGGTTTGTGCCATGGAGGGCGCTATGCTTGTTCTGACAAGGAAGTCCGGAGAAAAGATAACGATTGGTGACGATATTGTCGTAACAGTTCTTGAAATCAAGGGATCACAGGTAAAGCTGGGCATCGAGGCCCCGAAGGGGGTTTCCATCCACCGAAGCGAAATCTATGAGAGGATCCAGGAAGAAAACCTGTTAGCGGCAGGTGTGGGGGCCGCTGATTTTGCGGCAGCCGAAAAACTTTGCGCATCAAAAAGACGAGATATAACAATTTAAGTTTTTGTATCAGTTTAGCTTTTTGAAAATATTATTGCGGACAGGCCATCCGATTGGAGACCGTCTCAAACTCGAGCCTAACTGAGCGTAAAGAAAAAACAGCGCTTAGAAGTTCAAATAACATCC
>QMMV01000049.1 GCA_003647435.1 Deltaproteobacteria bacterium
CCAGTCTCCAATCGGATGGCCTGTCCGCTCCGTATGTCTGTTTTTTAAAAGAGCTAAAGTGTTACGATTTGTCAAAAAACGTTTTAGACCAAGCGAAAAGGGATTTGGGCAACAGGCCGTTAAATATTAACATACCATTTTGCCCTTTATTGTCAACGAAATTTGAGTTAAGAGAACCCCCGACCCGCAAGGAAAGTATTTTGCTTGAGCCCGAATTTCGCAAGTGTATGTGGAAAAGGTGCCCCGTCCTATCATTGCGAGCGACAGCGAAGCAATCTCTCGCGGACTGGATTGCTTTATCGTTTTGTTCCTTGCGATGACATTTTGAGACCTTTGCGAAATTCGGGTTGAATTATACAACAATGATGATTATACTGAAAGCTTAGCTCGCTTAGCTCACAATTGGAATGCTGGAAACAATGGACACGTAGTGAAGCTTGCGCTCATAATGGGCACCAAGGGATTTTTATTTTGTCCGTAACACTTTAGCTCTTTTAAAAACCAGGCATACGGAACGGACAGGCTATCCGCAATAATATTTTCAAAAATCTAAACTGATACTTTTGTCCAATATTCCGTCATTCCGTGATAGAGGCTGCAACAGCGGAAATAAGTAGCTGTAATTTCAATGGCTTGTAGGAATTCCGAAACATAAAATCATACGATGAGGAAATTCTAATATCGATGCGAAAGCGAGAAGCAATGACTCAAAAGGACCGAAAATTCCCAGACCCCAGAGAGATCGAAAAGGAGATCAGCCAATTTTTGTCAGAGAAATTTGGCGGCCGCGTAAAGTTGATATCTCCTGTTGTTATTCCCGCAGAGGCTCCTGATCAGAAAGAAGAAAAACCCCGGAAGCAGAAAAAGATCGATTTTTCGTTAAAGCCCGAGGAGCTTGAGGCCTACCTTGACCAGTACGTCGTGAAACAGTCCGAGGCAAAGGCAATTCTGGCTACCAAGATATGTACTCATTTTCATCGAATCAAACAGGCACGGTCATCCAATGGGGAAGATGATGCCATAGTCGGGAACATCAAAAACAATATTCTCATGATAGGCCCCACAGGCGTCGGCAAGACTTACATGATTAAACTGATTGCCGACAAAATTGGCGTACCTATGGTCAAAGGGGATGCCACAAAGTTCAGTGAGACCGGCTACGTGGGCGGTGACGTTGAAGATCTGGTGCGGGATTTAGTCCGCGAAGCCGATAACGACATCAAGCTGGCCCAGTATGGCATCATCTATATCGATGAAATCGATAAAATCGCCTCCAGCAGAAATCTCGTTGGCCCTGATGTTTCCCGCACGGGTGTTCAGCGTGCACTCCTTAAGCCCATGGAGGAAACTGATATAGACCTCAGGGTACCCCATGATCCGATATCCATGCTTGAGGAAATTGAGCGTTACAGAAAAACCGGAAAGCGGAAGAAACATTATATCAATACAAAGAACATTCTGTTCATCATGAGCGGTGCATTCAACGATCTTGCAGAGATCATCAAAAAACGCATGGTGGATCAAGGGATAGGTTTTGGCGCGGCTATCAGGAGCCGGTCAGATTCAATCGAGTATCTAAAACATGTTAAACCTGAAGATCTGATCAAGTACGGGTTCGAGTCTGAATTTATTGGTAGGCTTCCCGTAATTTCAGTTTTTGAGAAACTCACCGAAGATGACCTTTTTGCCATCTTGAAGAACCCGAACAATCCCATCATCTTGAGCAAGAAGCTTGATTTTAAGGCTTACAATATAGCGGTTAAATTTGATGATGGGGCGCTCAGGGAAATTGCCCGCCTTGCCTATAAGGATGGCACAGGGGCACGAGGCCTCACGAGTGTAATTGAAAAAATCCTGATAAAACTTGAAAAGAGACTCCCATCGACAGGTATAAAGAAAGTTCCGGTCACAGAAGAAGTGGTAAAAGACCCTGAAAGTGCGCTCAAGAAAATACTGTCTGTATCAAACCGCTCCTGGCGAGAGAAAACTTACGAAAAGCTTGCGCAGCAGGAAAAGGAATCGATCAAACAATATGTAACACACCACTCTGCCATGCTGACTGAAAAATATGGCATAGAGCTTACCCCATCCCGAATTGACCTCATTGCAGAAATTTATGGATCCGGGACTTCAGATGTTGCGGCCGTTATAAAAAAAATCAAAAACTACCGTGATCAGATTAAGAATATGGAGGCTTACTTTCATAAGACACATGCTCTTAATATTATCTTGGACCAGGATTGTATAGACTTAATTATCCTGCGGATGAACTCTTCTCCGACAGCTTTGGGAGAATTTTACAAAGAGCTGACCAGCAAGTTTGAATATGGCTTTAAACTTATTCGCGACCGTACTGGTCAAACCACGTTTGTGATTACAAAGGAAGGACTGGAAAACCCCCAACAGTTTCTCGATGACCTGGTAAAAGAGTCGTATGTAAAGGATGATCCTTCGTAAATTGAAAGGTATAACTCCAGCCCTTTCAAAAAACAGACATACAGAACGGATAGGCCATCCGATTGGAGACCGTCTCAAACTCGAGCCTAACTGAGCGTAAAGAAAAAACAGCGCTTAGAAGTTCAAATAAGATCCATTCGGTCACAATATCAGTTATCGTCAAGGGCGAATATTCACCCTACTGTTTTTTCTCAACGCTCACTAATGCTCTCAGACAGTGAGCCAGTCTCCAATCGGATGGCCTATCCGCAATAATATTTTCAACAATCTAAACTGATACCCCGGGTCTATTTTTTCAAAGAGCTAAAGTGTTACCAACAATCTGAACTTATAAGTTGAAAAAGGTTTTGCATCCATGATTGGCATATCTAAACTGTACTGCGGCGCGGTTGAGCCGTCCGACGCCCTGCGTTATGGTCGCACATCGGACCAGCTTCCATCCCATCTACTACAATTTTCCAAGGACAAGCGTCCTGTAATCGTCTGGAATGTGACCTCCAGATGCAATCTGAAGTGTATCCATTGCTACGCCAAGGCCAGTGAAAGCCCGGTTAACAATGAATTGACCACCGAGGAGGGGAAAAGGCTTCTGGATGATCTGGCACAGTTTGGAGTACCGGTGGTTCTGTTCTCCGGAGGCGAACCTCTTATGCGCAACGATCTCTTAGAGCTTGCCGCTTATGCCGTAGAGCACGGAATGCGCGCCGTGATCTCTACTAACGGCACCTTGATTTCCGCCGAAAAGGCCCGCTTGCTCAAAGAGATCGGGCTTTCCTATGTGGGTATAAGCATAGACGGCATGGAAGAGACTAACGACCGGTTTCGAGGAGTGAAAGGGGCTTTTAAGGCCGCTATAGCCGGTATACAGAATTGCCAAGATGCTGGCATCAAGGTAGGGCTTCGTTTTACAATAAACAAACTCAACGTCGGAGAAATTCCCGCCATTTTCGATCTCCTGGAAGATATGGATATCCCCCGTGTATGTTTCTATCACCTGGTATATGCCGGACGTGGCTCCAAGCTCATTGAACAGGATCTCTCCCACGAGGAAACCCGGGCTGCTGTCGATCTTATTATGGAGCGGACCAAGGATCTTTATGACCGCGGCAAGCAAAAAGAGGTACTCACGGTAGACAACCATGCAGACGGACCGTATGTATATTTACGCCTCCTTAAAGAGGATCCAGAGAGAGCAGCAAAAGTCCTTGAACTCCTTAAATGGAACGAGGGGAACAATTCGGGAAGAGGAATCGGCTGTGTGAGCTGGGATGGAGAAATCCACGCTGATCAGTTCTGGCGTCATTACAGCTTTGGCAATGTAAGGAAGCGGCCTTTCAGTGAGGTGTGGACAGATTTAGCTAATCCCCTCATGAAAGCGCTGAAAAATAAGAAGAAATACGTAAAGGGCCGATGCGGCAGGTGCCGATGGCTCGATATCTGTGCAGGTAATTTCAGGGTTCGCGCCGAAGCTGTAACAGGAGACATATGGGCGCCGGATCCTGCATGTTATCTTACGGATAAAGAAATCGGGATACAGAACGCCTGATGCATCATGTGTGGTGTGACAGGCCATGCAGGATGGAGGATTTTTCTTCAGCCATCCGGTATCCAGCCTCCGGCATCCAAAACCAAAGCAAGGAGTAGTCTATGCTTTTCCCTGATTACAGACCAAGGCGACTGCGGCAAAATGAGAACTTCAGGCGGATGATCCGGGAAACCGAGCTATCTGTTGATGATCTCATCTACCCCATTTTTGTCATAGAAGGCAAAGGGATTAAAAATCCGATCCCATCCATGCCGGGACACTACCAGTTTTCGATAGACAATGCCGTAAAAGAAGTTCAGGAAGCCCGCGATCATTGTATACCTGCCGTGATGTTGTTTGGGATCCCTGATAAGAAAGATCCGCTTGGCACCGGTGCTTATGCAAAAGATGGAATCGTGCAAAAAGCCGTCAGAGCCATTAAAGCCAAGGTTGAAGATATATTAATCATAACAGATGTCTGTCTTTGCGAGTATACCGACCACGGCCATTGCGGTGTAGTAAACAAGGGGATCATAGAAAACGATGCCACCCTGGATCTGCTGGCGCGTATAGCCCTGTCGCATGCCAGGGCCGGGGCGGACATGGTAGCCCCCTCCGATATGATGGACGGGCGTATTGCAGAAATACGTAACAGCCTTGATGAGAACGGTTTTGAAATGACACCCATTATGTCCTATGCTGCCAAATATTGTTCCGCATTCTATTACCCTTTTCGCCAGGCCGCTCAATCGGCGCCAAGATTCGGAGACCGGCGAACCTATCAGATGGACCCCGCAAACAGCCTGGAAGCCATTCGGGAAGTCACTATGGATGTGGAAGAAGGCGCCGATATTATCATGGTGAAACCAGCCATACCTTATTTGGATATTATCTATAGAGCTCGAGAAGAGATCGACCTACCACTGGCAGCATATAATGTGAGTGGAGAGTTTGCGATGATCAAAGCTGCGGACAAACTCGGCTGGCTGGACGGGAAAAAAGTCATGATGGAAACACTTCTTGCCATAAAACGCGCCGGTGCAGATATGATTCTCACCTATTTTGCCAAGGAGGCGGCAAGAGAACTGACCTCATGACTAACCAGAAGCAAGAAATACGGCTTGTAGCCTGGGAGGTCACCACAAACTGCAACCTTTCCTGTGTTCATTGCCGTGCAGCAGCCGGCAGGGAACACCATTCGGATGAGTTCGACACTCAGGCCTGTTTTCAAGTCATTGACAGGATATGTGAGGTTGGCAACCCCGTAATCATCCTTACAGGGGGTGAGCCACTTCTTCGTCCAGACATCATGGAGATCGCTCGCTACGGTACAGAAAAGGGGCTTCGCATGGTGATGGGGACTAATGGTACGCTCATCACCAAGACCAATGCAAAACAGATGGTGGCTGCCGGCATTCAGCGGGTCAGCATCAGCCTTGACGGGGCCACGGCCGGAACACATGACCAATTTCGGCAGGTGAAAGGGGCCTTCGATGGGGCATTGCGCGGAATCCGCCACGTCAAAGAATGTGGCCTTGATTTCCAAATCAATACCACCATCACGCAGCAAAACCTCGAGGAGATTCCAAATATCCAGCAACTCGCCGTCGAACTTGGTGCGGTCGCCCACCATATATTTCTTCTGGTCCCAACAGGGAGGGGAAAATATATTGTAGACAGAGCCATCTCTGCAGAACAATACGAAGAAACCCTCAACTGGTTTTACGAGCAGAGGAACAAGGTCCCCCTTCAGTTGAAAGCCACCTGCGCCCCTCACTATTACAGGATATTGAGGCAGCGGGCCCGCCAGGAAGGGAAGCAGGTTACATTTCAAAGTCATGGTCTCGATGCGGTAACGCGGGGTTGTCTTGGTGGAATCAGTTTTTGTTTCATATCGCACACAGGGGTTGTTCAGCCATGTGGTTTTCTCGATATTAACTGCGGCAATGTAAGACAAACCCGGTTCTCACGGATATGGAATGAATCAGAAGTCTTCAATACGTTGAGAGACTATGATAAGCTGAAGGGAAAGTGCGGCAGGTGCGAATACCGGAATGTCTGCGGAGGGTGTCGTGCCAGGGCCTATGAAGCCACAGGTGATTATATGGCCGAAGAGCCCCTTTGTATGTATCAACCGAGAGAGAATTGAGCTGGCGTCCAGAGATTACCATTAGTTCTTGACGAACCCTGATTTTTATATTAGGTGTCAGACTCGGAGGGAGAAAGATTATATGCGCATTCGCTCCTTAATGATTAAAAAGCCAATTACTATTTCAGACCGCACCTCGGTCCAGGAAGCGATTGAACTAATGCAGGCCAACTCCATTCGCCACCTTCCTGTTGTAAACCATTCAAACAAGCTGGTTGGCCTGGTAACTCTGGCGGACATGAAGCAGGCCCTCCTCCCTGCCATGGTTACAGGAGTCTCGCTGGCAGACATTATGATAAAAAACCCTATAACGATACACCCGGATGCCGACGTAGAAACCGCAGCTCAAATTATCTACCAGAGGAAAATCGGTGGCATGCCGGTTGTAGACGATGAAGATAAGGTGGTAGGAATAATCACGGTTACCGACATCCTCGGCGCTTTCATCGATATCATGGGAATTCTTACCAACGGTTCCCGTCTCGATATAAATGTGGGCACCAGACCTGAAGGGTTTGAAAAGGTATCCCGTATTATTCATGATCATGGGGGGAAGTTGATCAGCGTGGGGATTGGTCCAAGCACAGGTGACAAAAAGATATATTATTTTCGCATCAAACGACAGCCTTTAGAACCTCTCATAAAAGCCCTCCAGGACAAAGGATACGAGGTTCTCTCATTCTCATAGCGGCAATTTCACGACAGCCTTCTCAAGTAGATTCTCCGCTCTTACTTGTTGCGTGATTCCAACAGCTTTCTGATCGCCGGCAGTACATAGACACCATTCAGATCCATTTGGCTCAGGCATTCGCTTAAAAGTCTGATCTTTTCAGAAAGGCTTTGCGATCTGTCCATGATGTAGAGCTTTTTACCTTTCACGACACACAGGCCGCTTGTCGCCGGTGGTCCGGAACGAGACAGGTCATCATACTGTATCGAAATACCTAATTGTTCTGCCAGGTTTTCAAGCTGCTGATAGAGTCTGTCAGCTTCCATCTTTTTCAAAAACGCCCGGTAATCTTCCTTGGGCGGATTTCCGGGGGGCACTGCCTCAGGAAGTAGTCATCAGTCATGCCTGCGATAAAGTCCCGAGCGATCTCGGCAGGGCTGGTATTGTCCTTGTAGTCGCTTGACATATTATCAAGGTATTCCGCAAAGATAATGGAAGACTCGTTACCCTCTTCCAGGTCTTTAAGATAACGCTCAAACAGAACTTCAAAAAGATGTCTTATCTTCCCGGCAGGCGGTTTTATTTTTCGATTGAGGTATATCTCCTTTAGATTGAACTCCCTGAGTTTTTTCAAGGCATCTGACACTTCCTCACTAAAGGCGATGGTCGGTTTTTGGAAACTGTTCTTGATGACATCACTTACAAGATTGTAGACAATGGAACCGTTTGTATTTCCCAATCGTCGCACAGAGGTTTCCGGCAGATCACTTCTTTTGATGAGATTCAGACGAATGGCATCTTCGATATCTCGTCCGATATAGCTAATGGTATCAGCCATGCGCACCACACATCCTTCCATTGTCATGGGTGTTAAAGGCAGATCTGGATTGGCAGCCTTGCTTGCTATCTCCTTGTCAAAGGTATCAAAGCTTTTTCCCCGTTGCGGTTGCAGAGCCTGGCTGTGAATCTCCCCGTCATGACACAGGATGCCATCCAGGACCTGAAGGCTTAGATTCCAGCCCCTGCCTTTGCGCTCAATTTTGTCCAGGAACCTTACGCTCTGTATGTTGTGCCGAAACGGCCCGAGCCCATGTGCCTCAGATATCTCGGACAAAAACATCTCCCCATCGTGGCCAAACGGGCAATGACCGATGTCATGACCCAGAGCAATGGCCTCAATCAGGTCTTCGTTCAGGCCCAGAAACCGGCCGATGGTGCGCGAAATCTTGGAAACCAGTTGAACATGAAGTACCCTGTGGGTTATGTGGTCATTATCGATAAGATAGAAGACCTGAGTCTTGTCTATATACCTTGTATAGGCCAGGGAGTGAAGGATACGGTCAGAGTCCACCGCATAATTCTGGCGGTGATCAAACTCAATTTTCTCCTCGGGATGCCGCCGTATAGCATCTTTACTATAAGCAGCCAGTGGAGACAAAAAACGCCTTTCCCGGTCGTTCAGAGATTCCTTCAAATGGCGTAAATCCGTAGAATTGCTTCCCATATTTGGTTACCCTTACCCGTTACTCCGTTACAGGCTGTTGCCAAAAAAAATCCCTTTGAGCACTCATCAAGTTGACTTTCTTGTTGCGAACAACCGCTCTATTTCATCAAGGCTCCGGGTTACATGAGTTCCAGGCCAATAGACCTTTCTGCACCTGTTACACCTCGAAAACTTGCTGTGTGCCGTCAAGACATAGTCCGGCACGTTTTCTATTACATTCGAAGCCTCAACAGGCTCAAGGGCGCCGTTGCAGAGAATGCATCTGGTAAAAAACTTCTCCGGGTCTGGTGTGAGAGCAAGCTTGCCAAATACCTCCTGCAATTGAGCTCTGAAATCATCGCTTTCTATGAATAGAAATCTCTCTGTTTCCACCTTATCCTTGAGCCTGGTATTTCGAGAAAGAAGAATCCTGCCCTCTTTTGCCAGGGCGAGGAATTGATCATTGCATATCTCGTTGAAATAGATAGTATCATAACCCAGCAGACGAAGCCATCTGGCAAGTTTTCCCAGCATACGGTCAGCAGCAAACTTCATCTTAGCCGGGCTCCTTCAGGAATCCAGATCTACCACCTCTGTGTCAGAAAGTTCCAATGTGAAGGCATCATCAGGTATTGGAATCGCTGTCCAGAACCTCTCCACATCGAGTGATAGAGTCTTCCCCTGAACGTGTGAAATGATGATCTTTTGCGGAAAACACACCCCTTCCATTACTTGAAACCGGCTGAATGTAGCTGTATATTTTAAATTACCCCACCTATCAAAGAGCTGAAAGCGTTCCGTACACCGACCCTTATCTGTAAGCCATATCTTTTCAACAAGACGTCTCCATTTCCCGTAAAGGCGCAGGAGACAATCGCCTTGCTGGTTTTCCGCCTTGATACTGGCATGATGAAACGGAACAATAGGTGGTTGCCCCGAGAGGAGACAAATAAGATCCTCGGCAGAGAGCGGTAAGGACACAAAACGCGATAAGTTTGCCTCTGTGGCTTTTCCCTGGAAACAGCGGTTATCCTGATGCTCATAAAGGTAAAATGTAGAACCGTTGATCAAGATCGTCACGGCAGGTTGTCCCGGTGCTCCGAATATTTCTATTCTGAGTTTTTTTGGTCGAGCCCCTATCCAGACCATACGGGTGGTTTGCTTGTTGCCATCGGCCGCTATTTCGAGCCTGCCGATCCCCTTGAAACTTATCACCTCATCTCTGCGTTGCTTTACAGATGCAATCAGACGGCTGGCGTTC
>QMMV01000050.1 GCA_003647435.1 Deltaproteobacteria bacterium
CGGCAAACAGACCAGACAAACCAGACAAACCAAACAGACCAGACAAACCAGACAGACCAGAAAGGTTCATAATGGCCGTTCCAAGGAGTTATGCAAACGTCTCAACTTGCAGACATCTTCCAGCCAAAAGTATATATCCCTCTACCACATCCGGTAACAATTATCAAGGGCTCAGAATCGGTCTTCGATTATGGATTGACGCTTGCCCCGTTCTTTTGTATGATCGCCCTATATTTATCCGGACTTTTGCAACGGTTCATGGAAAAGGTGCCCTGCACCTCCGGCCTGTAATCCCTCCGGTCTGCAACCGTCATCGGAGAGAGCGAGAGCGAAGCAATCTATCTGTGACGGGATTGCTTCAGCGCTCCGTTCTTCGGAGTGACATTTTGAGCCCCTTGCGAAATTCCGGATTTATGGCTCGCTTTTGTGAGCAGAGGAAAGGACTTATCATTGAAACAGATCATTCTTGGCACGGCAGGCCACATTGATCACGGTAAAACCACGCTGATTAAGGCCCTGACGGGTATAGATACGGACCGGCTCAAGGAGGAAAAGCTCAAGGGAATTACCATCGAGCTTGGCTTTGCCTGGCTTGATCTGCCTAACCAACAGCGGGTGGGAATTGTGGATGTTCCGGGCCACGAGAAATTCGTAAAAAACATGGTAGCCGGTGCCACAGGGATCGATCTTGTAGCATTAATCATAGCAGCTGACGAGGGTGTCATGCCTCAAACAAGGGAGCACCTTGAAATATGCCGTTTGCTTGGTGTAACCCACGGTCTGGTTGCTTTGACAAAGATCGATCTGGTAGATGAAGAGTGGCTGCAGCTCGTTATTGAGGATGTTAAGTCTTTTCTCAAGGGGACTTTCTTGCAAGGTTCTCCTGTTGTGCCTGTCTCATCAGTCACCGGCCAGGGGCTACCCGAATTTATCGAAAGCCTGCTGACCGTGTATGCAATGGTTCCGAAGCGCCGCTCTACCGGGTTATTACGGTTGCCGGTAGACCGTGTTTTCACCATGAAGGGCTTCGGCACGGTTGTTACCGGCAGCCTTGTGTCCGGGAAGGTGCGGGTAGGCGAGACGGTGATGATTTACCCGTCTGGAATTGAATCTAAGGTTCGCGGGATTCAAGTGCACAACCAACCGGTGGCGGAGGCCACCGCCGGTGTCAGAACAGCTATCAACTTCCAGGGCCTGGAGCGCAGAGCGATAAATCGCGGAGATGTGGTGGGACGAGCAGGTACGCTGAAGCCCAGCTATATGATAGACGTTATGTTGGAGTATTTAAGTTCCAACAAAAAACCGTTGAGAAATCGTTGCAGGGTTCGATTTCATACCGGGACAAGCGAGATATTTGGCTATCCCATCCTGCTGGATAGAGATGAGCTCAAACCCGGGGAGGAGACGGTTGTCCAATTTCGGCTTGAAGCCCCGGTATCGGTTGTCAAAGATGATCGATTCGTAATCCGGAGTTACTCCCCGGTCAGGACAATAGGAGGTGGCCGGATACTTAACCCGATTGCCGGGAAACACAAAAGATTCAAAGGTAACATCGTGGCAGACTTAATGCGTCTTGCCAACGGGACAACCGGGGAGATAGTTAGCTACTATCTGAAGGAGTCCGGTCTCAGGGGCGTTAGATTTTCTGATTTGATTCTGATGACAAACCTTGCTGCAAGTGAGCTTGAAAAAGAACTACAGAAACTCCTTTCTGAAAAAGCGATCATTCAGGTCGATCGAGAAGATCGTATCTTTATCCACAGGACTGTTTTTGACGGACTTTGCGAAAATGTTCTTCAGATATTAAAGGCCTACCACAAGGAAAACCCTCTAAGGCCTGGCATGCCAAGGGAAACGCTGAACGCCAGACTTCCTCGGAAGCTGAGTCCCAGACTTCTTAACGTCTTGCTTCAAGAACTGAGCAGATCCAACAGGGTGGTCCAGGAGAAGGATACCATACGCCTTTCGGGGTTCAGGATCGCCCTTGAAGCGAATCAAAAAGATATTAGACGCAAAATTGAGCAGGTTTACCTTCAAAGCGGCCTTCAGCCGCCGTATTTTAAAGAATTAGCCGAGTCGATAGGCAAAGATTCTGCCCACATCAGGGATGTGTTTGTCCATATGCTCGACGAGGGAGTCCTCGTCAAGGTGAAAGACGGATTGTATTTTCACATCGATGTCATAGAAAAACTGCGCAAGAGGCTCATATCGTACTTGAAGGACAACGGCGAGATTTCGACGCCGGAGTTCAAGGAGCTGACAGGGGTAACGCGCAAGTACATGATCCCCCTCCTGGAATATTTTGATGCCACAAAGCTGACCATTCGGGTCGGCGATGTGCGAAGATTACTATAGCGCTAATCTGCTGCCGGCTGTATCACTTCAGCCCTTTAAAAAAGTTTGGGTGCGACTCGTACAGGGCATCCGATTGCAAACCGAGTCACTCGGCTTAATTTTCCACGATTGTATCAGTTTAGATTTTTGAAAATATTATCGCGGACAGGCCATCCGATTGGAGACTGGCTCACTGTCCGAGTTTGAGACGGTCTCCAATCGGATGGCCTGTCCGCTCCATATGTCTGTTTTTGAAAAGAGCTAAAGTGTTACCCATGATCTATCTCGACCACAATGCAACAACTCCTGTAGCCAAAGAGGTCGTGGAGGCGATGAGGCCTTACTGGGGGGATGTGTTTGGAAATCCAAGCAGCAGCCATCCCTTTGGTCGTAAGGCAAGGGAGGCCTTGGAAGAAGCGCGTTCTCAGGTTGCCGATCTTTTAGGTTGCCTCAGTCGGGAGGTTGTCTTTACCAGTGGGGGCACAGAATCAAACAATACGGTAATAAAATGTGTGGCCTACAGCCTCAAGGATAAAGGTCGCCATATCATCACCACAGCCATCGAACATCCAGCCATAATCAACCCGTGCCTTTTTTTGCTCAGCCAGGGCTACGAGGTGACCTTTCTTCGGGTCGACTCGAAAGGGCATGTGGATCCAGCAGCCGTCAAGGAGGCAATCCGGCCAAACACCATATTAATATCGATCATGCATGCCAATAATGAAACAGGCACCATTGAGCCAATTGCCGAAATCGGCGCCATCGCCCGAGAAGCAGGCATCTTGTTTCACACCGATGCAGCTCAGTCGGCGGGCAAGATTCGTGTCCGGGTATCAGAACTAAATGTAGATTTTCTCTCTATTGCCGGTCACAAGATGTATGCCCCCAAGGGGATTGGTGCTCTGTTTATTAAGGATGGCATAAAGATAGAGCCGTTTATGCACGGGGGCGGGCAGGAATCAGGTCGGAGGGCGGGAACAGAAAACGTGATGCTTTCAGTCGCCCTGGGCAGAGCCTGCATCCTTGCCCGTGATCGGATGGCCTCAGACGGAGAGCGGATGCGGGAGCTCCGGGACCGACTTCACGGACTCCTTGCCAGCCGGATTCCCGATCTTGTTTTAAATGGACACTCAAAGATGCGCCTACCCAATACCCTCAACGTTTCCCTGCCGGGCGTCGATGGTAGTGCACTTCTTGACGCTGTGCCTGGCGTTTGTGCGTCTACCGGCGCTGCCTGCCACGATCGCTCGGTTGTGCTTTCCCACGTTCTTTCAGCCATGCAGGTTCCTGAAAAGATAGGGCGCAGCGCTGTTCGGTTTTCTATTGGACGATCAAATACCGAAGAAGAAATTGACACCGCCGCCCGGATGATTGTTGATGCATACCGGAGGCTAAGGAGTTGACCGGGAATGCCTTCGATGCCAGGCCTGAGATTCACGCCGCTGACAAGGTGTAAGCCAGGAATCCGGAATGGCAAATCACAAATCGCAAATTGAAAATCGAAAATACGGCGGGGGCATCACCGTCATAACCACCCATGTCAATGCAGATTTCGACGCATTTGCCTCCATGCTGGCAGCAAAAAAGCTTTATCCCGACGCAGTACTCGTGTTTCCCGGTTCCCAGGAAAAGAGTTTGAGGGATTTTTTCGTCAAATCTATGGCCTATATGTATAATATCGTAAGGATCAAGGATATCGATCTTGATGCTGTCGATCGTCTTGTGCTGGTTGACACACGCCAGGCTGGCCGCATTGGCAAATTTGCAAGTATTGCCGATCGTCCAGGGCTGGAAATACACATCTATGACCATCATCCTTCCATGCCCGATGATCTTTCCGGCGCAATAGAGGTGATTGAGATGACAGGGGCTACTGTGACCATCATGACAAAGATTCTACGTGAAAGACAGATCGAGATCACGTCCGAAGAGGCAACCATAATGGCACTGGGGCTTTATGAAGACACCGGTTCTTTCACATTCATATCCACTACAGAGGATGATCACCACGCCGCCGCATATCTGCTGTCTGAGGGGGCTGATTTAAATGTGGTTTCAAACATAATCACGCGGGAAATGAGCCCTGAACAGGTAAGCGTTTTGAATGAAATGATACAAAGCGCAACGCACCATTCGATAAAAGGCGTTGATGTGGTTATCATAAGCTTGTTTCTGGAGACCTATGTGAGCGACTTTGCTTTGCTGGTTCATAAGGTAAGGGATATGGAAAACCTGGATGTAATCTTTGCCCTGGCCGGGATGGAAAATCGTGTTTACATGGTTGGCCGAAGTCGCCTGCCCGAGGTAGATGTTGGTCGAATTGCAATGGCTTTCGGCGGGGGTGGGCATCCGTCGGCGGCCTCGGCCGCCATCAGAGGGCAAACGCTTATCCAGGTTGAAGAAAAGCTTCTTGCTGTGCTGCACCAGTCTATCCATCCAATGCACCGGGCCAAGGACCTTATGTCTACCCCTGTTATACACGTAGAACCTGACATTGAACTCAAAAGAGCCAATGAACTTCTTACGCGATACAATGTCAATGTTTTAGTAGTGCTGGAATCCGGTAAGCTTGTTGGCATAATTTCCCGCCAGGTCATAGAAAAGGGCTTACATCACAAGCTGGATCACGTCCCTGTTCGTGAATATACAACCACGGAGATCGCCACGGTGGCGCCCGATGCCACCCTTTCAGAAATCCGGGAAAAGATCATAGGCAATAAACAACGTTTACTTCCTGTGATTGAAAAGAAACGTGTAGTTGGTGTGATTACAAGGACCGATCTGCTTAATGTCCTTGCCAGTGAATCGGCCCGTATCCCGGAGCTTGTTACAGGTACCTCAACAGGGATAATTACCGCCAGGGAAAAGAACATAAAGAAATTTCTGAAAGAGCGGCTCCCCGGGCATATAATAAAACTGCTCGCAACAGCCGGAGAGGTTGCAGACTCACTCGGTTATAACGCCTATGCAGTAGGCGGTTTTGTCCGCGACATCTTTCTTCACAAAGAAAATCTCGACATCGACATCGTCGTTGAAGGTGATGGCATCGAATTTGCCAAGGCGCTGGCTGCCCGTCTTGGCGGCCGCGTCCGGGCTCACGAAAAGTTCAGAACCGCTGTAATCATCCTTCCAGACCGGCACAAAATCGATGTGGCTACGGCACGACTTGAGTATTACAGGTCGCCGGCTGCACTTCCGACGGTGGAAAAAGGTTCGATAAAGCTCGATCTATATCGAAGGGATTTTACCATCAATACCCTTGCTGTAAAGCTCAATCCAGACAGATTTGGCATACTCATGGATTTCTTCGGCGCTCAGAAGGACCTCAAACAAAAAGCAATCAGGGTACTTCACAACCTTAGCTTTGTGGAAGACCCAACACGCGCCTTCAGGGCTGTTCGATTTGAACAACGATTTGGCTTTAAGATAGGAAAACTGACCTCCGGGCTGATTGAAAATGCAGTCAAAATGGATTTCTTCAAAGAGTTAAGTGGCCACAGACTTTTTTCAGAGCTACGCCAGATATTAGAAGAGGAAAAACCTTCCAAAGCCCTTGAGAGGTTGAGCCAGTTGAGACTTTTAAAGGTAATTCATCCCAAAATCGTCTATGACTCAACTATGGAGGAGTGCTTGGATTCGGTCGAAAAGGTGCTTACCTGGCACAAGTTACTTTTTTTGCGAGATAGTTGCGACCAGTGGATGGTTTACTTGCTGATTTTAATGAAATCTTTTGGCCGGGGGATTGCAGAGGAGATCTGTGAGCGCCTTGAGTTAACTGAACGTTACCGGAAGGTATTTATTGATCAGAAGATTCAAGCAGATGCATGCAGGAGATGGATGGAATCTCAGAAAATCCTTAAAAACAGCGTTGTCTATCGAAAACTGCGACCTTTCCGCACCGAAATTTTGCTTTATATGATGGCAGGTACAACCTGTGAGGAAGTCAGGCGGGCTGTCTCTAAGTATTTTAACAGGTTAAGGGGGGCAACCACCTTGCTGAAAGGGAAAGATCTGAAAGAAATGGGTTTCCCCCCCGGACCTATCTATCGCAAAATCCTGGATAGCATCCTTGATGCCCGCCTCGACGGTCAGATTAAAACCCGTCAAGACGAATTGCAATTTGTACAAAAAAAATGGTCACCGTGACCTTATAAGAAGGCTATTGTCTGTCGGTTACGCTGTTCGTTTTGGTTACCGCCACACGAGAGAGGTAATGAGCCGCACAACCGAATGAGAATAGGCATCATATTCAAGCCTGGTCCCGACTATGTTTCAAGCTCTTGATCTGAATGAATTGGTTATCATGATCGTGCCGCTGCTTTTTGCGGTCACTATTCATGAGGTTGCTCATGGATGGGTTGCCTCTCGGTTGGGAGACCCTACCGCCAGGTGGGCCGGCAGATTGACCCTGAACCCGATTAAGCATCTCGACTTTATGGGATCCTTTTTGCTTCCTTTGATGCTGTTTTTTCTCAGGTCACCGATCATTTTCGGGTATGCAAAGCCGGTTCCAGTCAATTTCAGCAATCTGCGACGCCGGAGGCGCGACATGATTTTAGTCGCCGCCGCCGGCCCTGCAAGTAACATGATTTGTGCGTTCTTTAGTGCTATGCTCTTCAGGTGGCTTACTCATCATGCTCCAGTGTGGCAGAACCAGTTTCTGGCAGGGGCTTTTTTGGACCTGATGGGGATGCTCAAATACAGTGTTTTTATCAATATTATTCTTGCAATATTTAACATGATTCCAATCCCACCTCTTGATGGCGGTCGGGTCCTTTCAGGCCTTTTGCCACCAACTCAAGCCGCTCAATTGGCCAGGGTCGAACGTTTTGGAATCCTTATTGTTTTTTTCTTGCTCCTGACCCACGTACTTGACCCGATCCTGGTTGCTGTCATGCAGGTATTTGTAAGGATCTTTCTGGGGCCGGGATAAAGATTAAATAACACGTGTCAGGGGGCGTTTTTTTGAACCACAATACATCGGGAGCTTCCGATGGAGCGTATCTACAGTTTTATGTTAGCTGTTTACAAAGGTAACCACTCCGAATAACGATTTGAGAGCATTGCGAAATTCGTGATAGTAATCTGGTAATGAGGAACCTTGTGAGGAAAGGAAGACGCATACAGCGAGGAATCGGACGCAGGGGTGGCCGTCGGCCGGGCAGAGCGGCCGCTGCGGCCATGGCTGGATACTGTATATGCCCGAACTGTGGACGAAGATATGTTCATCGTAGAGGAGTGCCATGCTTCCAGCAAAAATGCCTTAACTGCGGTGTGCCTATGGTAAGAGATTTTGGGGGGGAGATTCCAGCCGCTATGCTTGGCGGGGGGGAGGCGACTGGTAAAAAAGCCGAAAAACAAATTCCTACAATAGACGTAGAAAAGTGCACTGGGTGTGGGATTTGTGCGGATCGGTGTCCGCGTAATGCAATCGTGATTACAGAAGGTAAAGCGGTTGTTGATAGTCAGCTGTGTTCGGGCTGTTTCGCTTGCGTACCTGTTTGCCCGAAAAATGCGATTTCATAATGCACGGTTTGATGGGGGAAGGCTGGCGAAGGAACCTATAGGTTGGCTTTCTATGGACGGTCAAACGAAAGAGACGGAAACGGATAAGTCAGGCCGGCGGAGACCAGGTAGCCGGTCTTCTAATCTGCTCCGTGCCGACGGTATATGCCAAGATCCCGTAGCGGGGGCAAAGAATGTATCTGGCAAAAAGAAGAATTAAAGGAAAACTCAACTATTTTCTGAAAGAGTCATTTCAGGATGGAGACTCCTGGCGAAGCCGCGTTCTTTTCGATTTAGGCGTGGACCCGGCCAGGTACATCGTTTATCCAGGAGGAAATGCCTTCTATATTGATGAAGTTGTAGAAGAAAAACTCCGTTCTTTTGGCATCAGGGCTGCCAATGATGAAATTGAAGACGTATTCTGGCCTTTCTTAAAACCAAGAATCAGGCATGTCCTGGAACCGTTTCGGCAGAGAGCAAGAGCGAAGAAGAAAAAGCTGCCGTTCAGCACTGAGGAGGAAAAAAAGATTCGGACGGATATACACGCCTTCGATAAACGACGCATTCACTATCTCCGATTTGGCGAAATCGAACAGGGAAAGATAGAATTGATGCCCGCCAAACTCTTTAGGCAACTACTCGGAAAATCGAGAGATGAGCTCGAGCAGCATTTTATGCAATTGGAACAGTTTCTACCACGATCTGAACTCAAGACTTACGTTTATGTCATCTTTGACCTCCAGCGTTTTTTCTCCGAATTGATTGCCAAGAAAATGCCTCAAGGCCTGGATCAAAACAAGGTCGATGAACATTTTTTTAAGGAACTCTGCTTGCTTAATAATGACAAGTCCTTCTGGACAGAAGAAGAACCTGGTAACTTTTTACACGAATATCTCGTCCGCTACGCCATCATGTTCGTGGACAGTGAATTCGGGAAAACGCCTTTTTGGGATGAATACACGAGGAATTTTCATAGCCGCTCGCGCCCGGTTCAGGCAAAAGAAAGTTCGGTTACCTTCGATGAGGCCTGCGCTATCTTAGGCATAAAAAAAGAGGCTACAACGACAATTACAAAGCATGGTTTACTGAAGCTCTATCGGCACTTAGCGAAAAAGCTGCATCCTGACAAAGGTGGCGAACATGAAAAATTTATTAAATTAACCGAAGCCTATCAGACACTTGTTCAGAAAACATCGCAAAGAAACCGGCCGGTTTCCTGAAGATCAGAAAGGGGAGGCTTTAAGAATGGTACCACTTTAGCTCTTTTAAAGAACAGACATATGGAACGGACAGGCCATCCGATTGGTGACCGTCTCAAACTCGAGCCCCTGCCTGCCGGCAGGCAGGTAACTGAGCGTAAAGAAAAAACAGCGCTTAGAAGTTCAAATAACATCCATTCGGTCCCGATATCAGCTATCGTCAAGGACGAATATCCACCCTACTGTTTTTTCTCAACGCTCACTAATGCTCTCAGACAGTGAGCCAGTCTCCAATCGGATGGCCTATCCGCAATGATATTTTGAAAAATCTAAACTGATACGCAAAATGACCATCTAAACCAACGGACATTGAGCCGAGGCACCCAGGTTGATTTTGCACTTCTGGCTGATTATGCTCTATCCGTGAGC
>QMMV01000051.1 GCA_003647435.1 Deltaproteobacteria bacterium
GGATAGCTCAAAATCGCAAATCGCAAATCGCAAATCGCAAATTTCCTGGGTGACCTGATAACGAAGGGATCGGAGGTATTTTCGATTTTCGATTGCCGATTTTCGATTGACAAAGGAGCCTGCAACTGGATAGCTCAAAATCGCAAATCGCAAATCGCAAATCGCAAATTTCCTGGGTGACCTGATAACGAAGGGATCGGAGGTATTTTCGATTTTCGATTGCCGATTTTCGATTGAAAAAACCGCTGGCAACTGTGGCGCTGATAGACAAATCGCAAATCGCAAATCGCAAATCGCAAATCAAGAACGGGAAGGGGGTTACAGGGAGCATTATGAATGAGACACAATTGAAAGATAGAACCAAAGAATTTGCGCTAAGAGTGATGAAACTGGTAAGCAATCTACCGAAGACAATAGAGGGGCAAGCAATTGGGAAACAACTTTTTCGTTCTGGCACTTCTGTTGGCGCCAATTATCGGGCTGCTTGTCGAGGTCGGTCCAGAGCGGAATTTGCAGCTAAGCTGGGGACAGTGGAAGAGGAGGCAGATGAAAGCGCTTTCTGGATGGAACTGATCATCGAGGGTGGGCTATTGAAAAAGCGTTTGGTAGAGCCTTTGCTGAAAGAGGCTAATGAGCTTGTCGCAATTATGGCCGCTTCAAGGAAATCGGCAAGGAAACCAAGACCATAAATCGCAAATCGCAAATCGCAAATCGAAGTTGAATTATGTCTTTGATAGCCTGCTTATCGCTTTGGAAATGGCCGAGGTCGTGACTCCCAGTTCACGGGCAACTTCTGCCAGAGGGAATCCATATCTTTCAACCAATTGGTACGCTATTTCCATCCTCACTCGCGCAATGCGACCCCGGCGACTCCCCATCCGCAATTCCCGGAGATTGATGTCTTGCTGTTTGCACTTCTGCTCAATTAGCTGTTGTGCTTTCTTTCTCCGCTCATTGGCTCCGAGTTGATATTTGATCCGTTCATCTGCCTCGCTAACAACCTTCCGGACAAAATCGCCGGTGCCCAGTATACGCTCATCTGCAAGCACCCGCTTGTTTTCTCTCCGAAGAGAAAGCACCTGCGACCACCCTCCCAAAGAGCGAACCAAACCACCACCAACAAGCTCCGGACGTCTGCCTTCGTCTACGCCCCGCTCAACATACTCGCGATACGCCCTTATTGCTTCGTCCTCCTTCTGCCCAAACCATGACAAAACATAGTCCCGGTCCTGCCACTCATGTTTGAGCTTGCCCATCAACACGCTATGGCCACACCAGCGGTATTTGTCGAGATCAGACATATTCTTCACCACCTTGGCCCGTAAAGGATTCAGGTGAATGTAGCGTACAAGCTCGCGAAAATAGGTATCCTCATCACATACTATCGACTTGTATCGATCCTGGAAAAGGTGACCGCGGCGTTTGTGGCGCAGGTTGTATGTGATGGCGTAGCCGGTCAAAAGCCGCCTCATAAACCTCGACAAGCCATGCTGGCCGCTTCGCAAAAGGATATGTGCATGGTTGGTCATCAATGCCCAGGCATATATGCGAGTTCCGGTGTCAGATGCCACCTGCCCCAGCCGAGACACAAAATTGCCTCGATCCCACAAATCATCAACAATCCTGTGCTCTTCTATCCCTCTGACAATCACGTGATGCAACATCCCGGGTGCATCGAGCCGAGCCTGTCTTGGCATATAACCCCCAACAACAAACTGATACCAACCCCCTTAACAGAACAATTCAACATAGTCAATCAGGTCCCCTATGCGAAAAATTGCCTTACGTCTTCCACGCTGTGGGTGATATTCACTTCCTGCAGCGAGGAAAGAATGGTTGGCCCATATGAGCTTTCCACTACCCGTCTGTCCAGAATGGCGACCACGCCGTACTCATTACGCCCTCGAATTAGCCGTCCAAACCCCTGCCTCAACCTCAGGATGGCGGACGGAAGTGCAAGATCGTAAAACCACCTCTTGCCGAGTCTCTTGCATCGTTCTTGATAGAGAGGATCTGCCGGCGAACTAAAGGGCAGCTTATCGATGATAACCAGGCTTAGTTTATCGCCCTTGATGTCCACGCCCTGCCAGAAGGTAGCAGTCGCAAAAAGCACAGAATCCGGTGTATCCTTGAACCACTCAATGAGCCTTGCAGGAGGCATATCTCCCTGTGATTTGAAAGGGTAGGGTATAGTGATGTTTTCTGCTGCGAAATGCAGGTGCCTGTAGGAAGTAAAAAGTACCAGGGTCCTGCCGCGGGAGGCGCTGATAAGATCCTCCATCACCCCGAGGCTTTCCTGTTGAAATATCTTCTCGTTTGCTCTGTCCGGTTTTGGCAGGTTCTTATCAATGTAAAGGAGAGACTGCTTCTTGTAATCAAATGGTGAACCTATGACCTTTTCTTCAAAATCTTGGATGCCGAGCCTTTTCTTCAAAAAATCGAAATTTCCTCCCGATGTCAGGGTGGCCGATGTCATGATGGTACTGTCATACTTATCTATGAGTATCTGGAAGGGGATTTGACACTCCACAAGGTTACTCTTAAACTCCAGGGTTGTACCACTTACCTCCATGTAATAGACCTTGTTTGCGTCAGCCTGGCCTATGAAGTCATCGACATCCCCCGCAAACGATTTGAGAAAACCTATGGTTGTTTCTATCCTATCCTTGATTTCATCATCAGCGGCCGATTTTCTCTGTTTGTCCAGGGTTGAAAGAGTCTTATCCACTGCAAACTTCTCCCGCAGCCCTCTTAGCAGCTCTGTGACGTGCGCCGGAATCGGAAAGACAGGCCCGGAATCGATATCTCCTCTGTCAAAGAATGCCTTCACGTCGGCAAAAAGGTGATCCACTATTATCTTGAGGCCTTTCAGCCTGTAAAGGAGCCACATCGTCCTTGAATATGTCAGGCGGCTTCCGAGAACTCTGGAGATGACATCTTCAACTTCAGCCGCTTCGTCAATAACCAACTGTTCGTGAAACGGAAGAATATTAAAGTCTGAAAGAAGATCATGGATAAGAAGATGGTGGTTGACTACCAGGATATCCTTCTTGTGCAGCCCCCTGTAATGCCGGTAATAGAAACAGGGGACATAGAAAGGACACTTCCTCCCGTTACAATCCTGCGGATCGCCGCAGACCTCCGGCCAGAACTCCGGGATAAACGGCAGTTCCGCCATCTGACCTGTCTTCGTTTTTGCGAGCCATCCGCGGAATCTCTCATAGGAGTTGCCTGTTCCGGTATACTCACGTTCCCTTTTCAGGCAAACATAGTTGTTCTTTCCCTTAAGTATTCCGAAAGAGAACTTCTGGGGGAGTGCTTTCTGGAGAAAAACAAGATCCTTACCTACGAGCTGATCCTGAAGGGCAAGAGAGGAAGTGGATATTATCGTTTTCCGCCGGGACAGGATTGCCGGAATCAGATAGGCAAAAGACTTGCCGACCCCTGTACCGGCTTCTATCAGCAAACCCTTGTTGTTGTCGAAACAGCGTAGAACTTCCTCTGCCATTTCGCGCTGCTGGGGCCTGTCTTCATAGTTCGGGAAAGCCTTACTAAGAATATTGAAAATCGCCGGTAATCTGTCCAGGTTCCTTTTTCCCAAATTGTATCAGTTTAGATTTGTGAAAATATTATTGCGGATAGGCCTGTCCGTTCCGTATGTCTGTTTTTTAAAAGAGCTAAAGTGTTACCCCAAATCTAAATTGTTGCAAGGTTGTCAGGTTTGCTTCACAAGCGTGCGCCTCATCCCACAAACGGCCTGCGGAGGATGGTGTCTTTGAGCCAGAATTTGTCATCTTTTTGAGGATATTGGAGATTGTAGTGCAGGCCGCGGCTTTCTTTCCTCAGCATTGCACTCTGAATGATAAGATCTGCCACCATGGCGATATTGCGCAACTCGATCAAGTCCGAGGTGATCGTGAAGTCCCAATAATACTGGCGGATTTCTTTTTGTATCAGGTCAATGCGGTTTCTGGCACGTAACAATCGCTTGTTGGATCGCACTATTCCAACGTAATTCCACATCAGGCGCCGGATTTCATCCCAGTTGTGAGAGACGACGATTGCCTCATCACTGTCAGTGGTACCCATTGGATTCCAGGAAGGAAGCTCGGGACAAATCTCTGTGCGCAGATCATGAAGATCTTTCAATGCTTGTTTCGCTGCCCGATCAGCATAAACGAGTGCTTCGAGCAGGGAGTTGCTGGCAAGGCGGTTTGCCCCATGAAGCCCGGTGCAGGATGTTTCACCTGCAGCATAGAGCCTCTTGAGATCGGTCCTTCCCTCGGTGTCTACAAGCACCCCACCGCACATATAGTGAGCTGCAGGGACCACGGGAATCGGTTCTTTAGTCATGTCGATGCCGAAGGAAAGACATTTTTGATAAATGTTCGGGAAACGCTCTTTGATAAAATCAGGGGGCTTGTGGGTGATATCCAGAAAAACGCATTCATCTCCGCTCTTTTTTAACTCGTTGTCAATGGCACGGGCCACCACATCTCGGCAGGCCAGGTCTTTCTTAGGATCGTAAGCTTCCATGAAAGCGCGGCCACGTGAATCAATCAGCACCCCGCCTTCGCCTCGGACCGCCTCCGAGATGAGGAAGTTCTTCGCCTCGGGATGATAAAGACATGTCGGGTGAAACTGCACAAATTCCAGATTGGCTACAAGAGCCCCCGCCCGGTAGGCCATAGCGATTCCATCCCCCGTGGCTACATCCGGGTTGCTGGTATACAAATATACTTTGCCGGCCCCGCCGGTGGCCAGAAGCGTGATCTTTCCATGATAGGTATCGACCTTGTTTGTTTCCACATCAAGGACGTAGGCACCACAGCAAAAGTCCTCGTGAGCGGCTGTAACGGATCCACGCTTCATTCTGGTAGAATATGTAATTAAGTCCACCGCAATGTGGTTTTCAAAAAGTGAGATGTTCCTATGATCGCGAACCCGGTTAAGAAGCACTTCTTCGATGACATGGCCGGTGAAGTCTCCTGCATGAACAATTCTGTTACGGGAATGACCTCCTTCCAGACCAAGATCGAACTCATCCCCGCCTTCTGCCTGCCGCGTGAAAGGAACACCCCAATCGACAAGTTCCATGATACGTTCAGGAGCGCTCTTTACGACCATTTCTACAACATCTTTTCTGCACAGCCCATTACCGGCGGCCAGGGTGTCCCGGATATGAAGATCAAGAGAATCGTCGTGGCCAAAGACCGAGGCAATACCTCCCTGGGCATAATCGGTGCTTGTTTCTATGGCCTTTTTTTTCGTTATAATAGCGACCTGGCCGTGCTCGGCCACCTTCAGGGCGAAGGTAAGACCTGCAATGCCGCTTCCAATCACCAAGAAATCAACATCGTACTGCATAGCCAATACCCAAAATCCACAATAGCAGAACAGCCTGACCGCCGTTCATCGCACTTGAAAGGTGTCCCATTATGAACACCCCGTCCACGCTCCCGCTTCTGAGCCCGCGATTGCCTTATTTTGCCAGCAATGGCAAATGGGAGCTTGTACAACAGCCTGATAGCTTTTTATTCCAGCAGAGAAGGGCGCCGCTTCGGGCGTCTGGATAGATAGCCGAGGATGAACCCTATAAGGATAACCGCTGCACCGGAAATAAACCACCACAAAACTCGGCTCTCGCGCAGAGCTTTCACCTCTTGTTCTAGCTCATTCAGCCTCCTGGTTCTGGCAACCAGCTCCTTGCTCGCCTTTTGATAGGAAGATTTTAACGCCAAAAAATCTTTGGATTCTCTTTTTAACGTCTCATATGATTTCCGCAAATCGTAGGAAGTTTTGGTTTCCTTTAGGAGTGCGGCCTTGAGCTCTTTGCACTTTTTCTTGAGCTGAGCATTTTGTTCATCGAGGGTCTTTACCTGAAGGCGCAAGTCACGATTTTCCTTACGAAGTTTGGTAACAATCTCCCTTTGCGGGGGGTTCGGGCTCAGATAGCGGGTCAGCATCCATCCCTCTTTCTCGTTGGGTAGTATTACCATTGCCCAGTCGTCCACCACTTCCACCACTTCGACCTTCGTGCCTGACTTGGGCATTGCGATGATCTTGTGTGAAATATCCGGTCCGGTTCGAACCATGACTTCTATCATGTCTGTAACATACATGGTTTCTGCATAAGCGGCCGGGGCGGTTAGAAAGAAGCAGAGCAAAAACAAAATAGGAGTTTTCATGAGTCCATTCCCCCTCCCCCGGTTTCAGGCAGTTATTACAAGCTTGTTTAGTATTGAATAATCAGAAGCGTGTCAATAATTTCTTTGAAATTGGTCCAATGACGTGTTATCTTACCAAGAAAAATCGGTCAGAATTCGCGAGCCGGAATGTAAAAGGAACCCGCCCCGGGATGTTCCTGTTTAATTCCGGTCGTGCCTGCGGCCTCCGACTCGTGGAGCATACGCTTTCTGGCTGCTGGCTTCTGGGTACTGGATACTGGATACTTGCTGTTATGATAGCTTACGACCTACAATGCTCAAACGGCCATACATTCGAGGGATGGTTTGATGGCCGGCAAGCTTTTGAAGAGCAGATGCAGAAAAAGCTCATTGCCTGTCCCGTCTGCAATGACACGAACGTGGTGGTGGTCCCGTCAACTTTTGCCGTACATACAGGTGGCCCTCAGCGAGAAACACCGGATGAGGCCGAAAAATCCGATAAACAACCAAGCGCGGACAAGATAATCGAGTTTCTTGAGAAAAACTTTGAAGATGTAGGCCTTAACTTTGCCAAAGAGGCCTTAAAGATGCATTACGGTGTTTCCGAAAAACGAAACATCAGGGGAATCAGCACGAAATCAGAAGAAGAGATGCTTAAAAAAGAAGGAATCAAGTTCTTCAAAATTCCCGTCCCGCAACTCGATTCCTGAATCCACAAGACTCGCTACGTGGTTGGTTCATTCGGAGCCCTTCAGTCGGAAAGCAAGGCGGGTCATCCGTTTTTGTGGCCTGTCGTTTCTGATTGCTATCGCGAGGGCCCGGGTAGTGCCGATTAGCACAACCAATTGCCTGGCACGCGTCACAGCAGTGTAGATGAGATTCCTCTGAAGCAGTACAAAGTGCTGTGTCATTACGGGTAAGATCACTGCAGGGTATTCGGACCCTTGAGACTTATGCACGGATACAGCGTAGGCCAGTACGAGCTCATCAAAATCAGCAAGGTCGTAAACAACAGACCTTCCATCGTATTTCACTGTGAGCCTTGGTATCTTCTGATCAACGTGGATGATGGTTCCGATATCTCCGTTGAACACCTCCTTTGAATAGTTATTCCTTATTTGCATCACCTTGTCACCCAGTTTGAAGGTCCGGCCCATACGTTCAATTGTATCATTGGAAGGGTTCAGGGCTTGTTGAAGGACGCGATTCAGGTTTGTTGTTCCAACAATTCCTTTGTGCATGGGAGTCAGTACCTGGATGTCTGTAATGGGGTTGAGTTTAAACCGGTTAGGTATTCTCTCGCGGCAAAGTTCCTTGATGGTAGAGACGACCTTTTCAGCGTCATCTTGCTGGATAAAGTAGAAATCCTGCAGCTTCCGCCGGTTCTGTGCCCGTATGGTTGGGAATTGCCCTGCGTTGATCCGGTGAGCATTGACCACAATGAGACTTTCCCTGGCCTGTCTGAATATCTGTGTCAGGAATACGGTTGGTATGCGGCCTGAATCGATCATGTCGCGCAGGCAGTTTCCAGGTCCAACAGGCGGAAGCTGACAGACGTCTCCTACGAGGATGAGCACGGCAGTAAACGGTACCGCTTTTAAAAGGTGATACATCAAGAAAACGTCTACCATGGATGCTTCATCCACGATGATCACATCTGCATCGAGTGGATTCCGTTCGTTTTTCTGAAACTTCCCGTTCTTGAAGCTGTAAGCTAAAAGGCGGTGAATCGTCTTTGCTTCATGTCGTGTTACCTCTGAAAGCCTCTTTGCGGCGCGGCCCGTAGGAGCAGTCAGGAGTACTCCTTTCCCCGCGGCCTCGAAAACCGTCACAATAGCGTTAATCAGGGTTGTTTTGCCCGTGCCCGGACCGCCTGTTATTATAGATATTTTTGAGGAAAGAGTTGTCTGCAATGCAGACATCTGTTCGGTGGAAGGTGTGATCGCCAATCTCTTTTCGAGTAGTTTTTTTACCTTCCCTGCATCCATTTCATGCGATCTGACAGGAACGGTCAGGAGGGCATTGACCCTTTTTGCCAGGCCCGTTTCTGCAGCATGAAAGGCCTTTAAATAAACTCCCTTCTCTTTTTTGTCGGCACCGAAGTCTTCAACCACGATCCGCCTTGAGTCTGCCAGGTTGGCAAAGGCCCGCTGAAGTATACTTTGGTCTATACCGAGAAGCTCTTCTGCCTGCCGTAAAACATCGTCATAGAGCCCGTAAACATTGCCCCGCTCAGTCATCTTTTCCAGCACATGAAGGATACCTGCCTCGGCACGGATGATGGAATTCCTGGGGATATTGATCTTTTCTGCAATCTGATCGGCGATGGCAAAACCAATACCAAAGATATCCGTTGCGAGACGATAAGGGTTTTCTGTTACAACCCGGATGGCATCCTGGCCGTACTGCTTGAAGATCTTGGCGCTATAGCCGGTGCTCACGCCATGACCCTGCAAGAAGATCATCACGTTTCGCACCTCTTTTTGATCTTCCCATGCGTCGAGGATCATCTGAAGGCGCTTTTCTCCAATCCCTTCGACATCGAGGAGATCTTTAGGGCGCTGTTCGATGACCTCGAGTGTCTTTTCACCAAATCGCTTCACCAGGCGGTTGGCCATCTCGGGTCCAATCCCTTGAATCAACCCTGAGCCCAGGTATTTCCGAATCCCCTGAACCTGAACCGGAAGGCTTATGCTATAACTGTTTGCCCTGAATTGTCTTCCGTATTTGGTGTGTGTTTCCCATTTACCGGAAACCCTTATCTCCTGCCCCGGCGTTGTCCCTGCCAACCGGCCGACCACGGTTACCGGTTCAGGAATTCCTTTTGCTTTCAACCTGACTACGGTATAAAGGTTCTGATCGTTGGAATAGACAATGCGGTCAACCTGGCCTTCGAGGGTTTGAGACATAAGAGATTAAGTGCCTTAAGTGAACTAAGGTGAGCCAAAGTGCCTGAAGTTGTAAAACAGGCATATAGGGACACAACCAACCGTGAATCTCAGTAGTTACCTGTTTTTTTAGTAAGTTAACGAACAATCTATTCAATGTCAATTGATTTCCTGCAACTACAGCCATCCTTCATCCCCGCTCAAGACAGGAGCTTCGGCAAGGGTAAAGGAGGAAGATATCCACCAGGACCGAGAGCTGCATTATGCTGTTGACATTATGCTGGTAAAGGGATAAATGAATCGTAACACTTTAGCTCTTTTTAAAAAATATGCCCAGATGTTTTCAAAAAACATAAATTGTTACAACGAATCGAA
>QMMV01000052.1 GCA_003647435.1 Deltaproteobacteria bacterium
ATAAGGGATGTGTAGATAGACAGGTTCAACGTTCCGGGGTTCATGGTTCAAGATTACGCTGGCGAGTTTAACTATTGCCTGCCAGCCGTTAACCGCTAACCGTAGTTCTTACAAAATGTGTATCAGTTTAGCTGTTTCAAAAAACAGACACAATGAGCATACGGGCAATCCGGTATAGACCGCCTCAAACTCAGACAGTGAGACAGCCTACACCGGATTGCCCGTATGCGATAATATTTTCAAAAGGCTAAAATGATACCAAAATGCAAAGACGGCGAGTTAACTAACCGTGAACTGTGAGCCTGACAACTTAAGTCGTTACAAGGAGGTTTCAAAGTGGCACGTGTTACTATAGAAGATTGTCTGCGGCGTCTTCCTAATCGATTCATGTTGGTTCATATTGCTGCTAAAAGGGTTCGCCAAATGCGAGAGGGCGCTGAATATTTGGTTAAAGCGCCCAAGAATGAAGATATTGTCATATCCCTTCGTGAGATCGCAGCAGGGAAAATCCACGTTGAATATAAAAAAGATGAGCTTCCGGATAAAAGCTGAGGCGTTCGCTCATGTCTCGATTCAGGAAGAGGGCCATACCGCGGGCCGTCGGAGAGGCCATCCATCGCTATCGCATGATAGCCGACGGGGATCGCATTGCCGTGGCATTGTCAGGGGGGAAAGACAGCCTGACCATGATGTGGATCCTGCATGAGCGCCTCTCCCGTGTCCCGATTCAATATTCACTTCACCCTATCCATATAGACCTCGGCTTTGATGGAGGCCCTGCGCGTTTTATTCGGGACTATTGCAAGAAGCTTGGCTATTCTCTCTGGCTCGAAGATACTGATTATGGAATACGGAGCCACACTGAGGAAAATCGTGAAAACCCATGTTTTCTGTGCGCCCGTCTTCGGAGAAAGCGGCTATTTGAGATAGCCCATGAGCTTGGGTGCAACAAATTGGCCCTCGGTCACAACATGGATGACATCATTGAAACGTTGTTTCTGAATATGTGTTACAGCGGCGAGATAAGCACGATGGTGCCATGCCAACCCTTTTTTCGGGGAAAACTGACCATTATCAGGCCTCTTGTTCACTTAGACGGGCAGGCAATAAGTCAATTTGCCCGAGAACACGGCTTTGGGCACTTTTCCAATCCATGTCCCACAGCAAGAACATCAAAGCGCAGCGAGATTAGAAAAATGCTGCAGTCCCTGTACAAAACCAACAAGAAAATAAAGGGTAATATCTTTAGATCCATGGGCAATATAAAACAGGATTACCTTTTGGGTACAGAGTTCGACTCGTAAGTTCTCAATCCGTTGCAGCAAACCATCCGTTGCAACCATTCAGTTGATTCCCGCCCATCCCCTCGCCGGGGCGGGCTTTTGCCGCAATCTACAGGGCACAGTCCGGCGGGAAGCGAGCCCATATGTCATTCAAAGATAACTTAAAGAAAAAGATACTCATACACAGGCTTTCAAAGCTCGTGGCCCCAACCATCGGATCACCAAGACACCCCCGCAAGGTGGATAAGGAAAGCATGCGGCGCCTTCTTGCCCTTAGCCCGTTTGTTATGGAAAAACAACGGGATCTTGAGCTATATTTCAGGGGGGGTGAGCCAGAGGTAAGAGAAATCCTTGTGCTGGATAACGAACTTCCTCTTTATGGCAATACCAGCCTGGATGATGTTGCGCTACGGAGAAGTCCTGAACTCAAAGAGATGTTGAGCATAAGAAACATAATCAAAATATTGGATGATTCAGATATCCTGATATGCAGAGGGGAAGACACCCTCCGTTATGTACGAGATCGCGCCCTGGAACTTCTGGACCTTCATTTTGAGGAAAAGGATATAGAAGAGATTGCCACCGACGGTGTTCAGGCCCTCGCCACGGGAGACGTTGATGCGGTGGTAGAAACGCTTGATCTCTTTGTAGATCTTCTCGCATATGTGCCAATGCCGGAAACAGGCCTGGCAAATGGGTACATAATGTACGGCAAGCCCCACAGGGAAGAGGACGGAAAGAAAACCTTCGGTCCCCTCATCATGTACAACTCCACCACCAACACGGTCAAGCTCCTGAAGGCAAACGTCTCCCCTGCTGAGAGCGCTGAAAGAGATCTAATCCGGGACGTTGCCTTAGGAGAGGTGGAACCAGACGAAGAAGGCCATTCAGTTTTCCGGTTTTTAAAAGAAGAAGTATTGAAAAACTATAAGGCCTGCCATTGAAGAAGCTTTCCGTCTTCTTGCCAGTATATGATGAGGAAAATATCCTGATTCCAAACACTGTAAGACTAATCACCTATCTTGATGCCCATCAAAGCAACTATGAAATCATCATAGGAAGTAACGGTTCAAGAGACCGTACCCCCGCACTGAGCAGGATGCTGTCTGAACGATACAATCAGGTCGTATCCTTTCATCTAAAAGAAAAAGGGGTAGGAGATGCCTTCAAGCATGGGGTTCAGATCGCACGCGGAAGGATAATCGTTTCTCTGGATATGGACCTTTCAGCCAACCTGAGCTTCATAGAACGAGCCGTGGAACTCCTTGATGCTGATTACGACATTGTAGTCGGCTCGAAAAAAATGGGCCATGAAAGCAGGTCTGTTTTCAGAAAATTGGGAAGCGATCTTTTCATTCTTATGGCCCGAATGCTGATGGGCCTCCCCTTCGAAGATTATTCAATCGGGGCAAAGGCGTACAAACGCGACCTCCTCCTTTCCAACATAGACAGGATCGATCGTGGGACCTCTTATGTCCTTAACATCATCCAGGCAGCCTGCCGGAACGGTAAAAAGGTAATTGAAATCCCTGTGCGGTGTGAGGATCACAGGCAGAGTAAGTTCAATATTGTCCGCGAAGGCCTATATCGCTTCGCCATGCTTTTCCGGCTGTGGTATGTCGAGAAAGCTTGCAGGGGCGATTCATGAATCGCCCCTGCAGTGGCAGACACAAAAGATTAAACGGAACCAGGCTGTTATTCCCGCAGAGGCGGGGACTCTCCAGGCGTAGCCACAACCCAGATAGGTTGCTGAGCTAAACACGCCCCTGTTTATTGGGCTGATACTGAACCGCGATGAAATCGAGGTACGAGCCGCGAATGACGAGCGCCGCCCAACCAGCATGGGACTCGCCATAGCCGGAAGGATCGTTTTTCAAACGTCTCACCGGCCACGGGGAAAAGCCGCACGTTTGCTAAACCAGAATCCCCTGGCGGCAGTATCAATAAAACGCCCCCCACCGCCGCCGGCGCTGCTGGCGGTGCCGATGCTTTCAGGGCTTGAGCCGGGGCTACCCGGGGGCGGCGGTGGCTGGTTGCCGCCACTGCTGGCAAGGCAGGTGGCTGAAACAGCATCAATCACCCTGTGCAAAGACCTTCGGGCAAGCCAGATCATGCGATCGAAAAGTGGTGGCTTGCCGACTTGATTCAACCCAATATGCTTTGGTGTAAAGCGGAGAATGAGATCAGAAGGGCTGTAGCTGTACAGCCAGTATCCTTCATACGGCTGCATCGATTCCCCATCAAGAAACATCTTGGAGTACCAGATGGTATTTCCCTCAGCGTCTTTGTGTGGATCAAATTTATACAGGTAATTATCGGTAAGGTATGTACCTGATATATCCTCAAAGCTCACACCGTCCGCACTTACCCTGATGTAGGTATTGCTCAGGTCAATGGCGCTGTTGTAGGGATTTGCCACCATGTTCCAGCCCGGATGCAGCGTGGTTTCAAATGGCGCGCTGCTGTCTGTACTAAGGCCGTTTACCTTAAGCGTTTTGTCATTCCTTGAGATAAGCCAGTAGGCCCTGCCAGGTTGGAGCGAATAGGTATTGGAAAAACCCGGGCTGTTGGCCTCATCGTATTTCATACTGCTGCTATTATATGCAAAGCACCTCCAGAGGGTATCATCGTATGCCCCGAGTGTGGCTTTCAGGTTCGAAACCAGATCGGGATCATCCGGATTGCATGGAAATGAGAGCATCCGGTAGTCCTTTTGCTCGCTGCCGCCTTTTATATCTGTTTTAAGTTCTTCTGCCTGCCCGACCGTAAATAACGAAAAGTGATAGACGCTGAAGCTGATCGTCTTATTTGCAGTATCTACAGTGTAGCCGGCTACAGGGACCCAGCGGCCGGCATCTGTATCAAAGGTATAGACACGCAGGTTTTCAGGCCTGTCGATGCCGCTTATATTCCCGTAGGGGAGTGTGACCTGAAGAGGCTTGAGAAAGCTTATATCTTCTCCTGCCGCCCCGGCCTTGATCTCGATTACATCACCAAAAGCCGTTTCAGGAGGAATATAAGGGACTCCTTCTGTTACCAGCTTGAAGGTCAACGTGAAAGAGGCAGCTTCGGAGCATCCGGCAGGGATATTGATCACAGCCCCATCGTAATCTGTACTTTCGTCCTTGACAGATCGCACACCGCCCTCTGCCGGGATGACGGGGGCGGGATTATCCATCGTGATCGGCTCTACTGCTACATCCTCTATCCCGATAGGGGCAGAGACAGCAGAAAAACCCGCACCGTCGGTCACCTTGAGCCTGTAAGTGCCGGTGCGGTCAACAGTTGAGAAGGTGTACCGGAACTTCCCCTCGGCGTCTTCAGGTATAATGCCGGAGTCTTCTATGCCTTCTGTTTCGGCATTTATCAGTTCGTACGAATAATACGGCGTTGAGCTGTGAGGCAGGCCGCCGGATACGAAAAAGTCCTGGTCGAAATCTTCGCCGTTGATACGAATCAGCACCTGGCCGTCAGGGTTAATTACAAGGGGGTTGAGCACACGGATGTTAAAAGAAACCGGATCAGAGGAAAGACCTGCTCCATCGATAACCCTGGCCTGGATGCCGCTGATGGTTCTGCCTGCATCACTTTCTGCCGGCATCCAGCGAATCTCAGAAGCGCACTCCTCCTGAGAAATGCTCATCCCTTCAGGATACGAACCGGGAACAAGCTCAAAAGTAAGGTCATATGGAGTTTCTTCATCTTCACCGAATAAGCCTAAAATGTAGGCATGCCCGGGCATGGCATAATATGGGACAGGATATGTGGAAATTTCCAGAGTCGGTTTATCGTTTACAGCAGAAACTGTGAGCGTAAAGTTCTGGGTGGCCTCATGGCCTGCTTCATCTGTCGCCGTAACCGTGATCGCATAGCTGCCTGCCTCAGCATCAGTGGAAGGCAAGTAGCTGATAACCCCTGAATTCGGGTCGATGGTCATATTGTCAGGATTGCCCGACAGAGTAAAGGTAACACATGTACGGTTCGCTGTTACGGTGTATGCGTACGGTTGGTCCTCGGCTGCCGTAATTACAGGAGATGACGTGATTGCAAGCGGTGGAAGATTGCCGAGGGTGATATTCGGTACAGTCGCGTTGGTATCCTCTGCAGTGGTAAAGGAGACAGAGGTAGTATAGGTATACTCATTGTGGAAGGCTTCCGCCGTGTACGTTACACCAGATGGAAGATTGTACAGGGTATAGTTTCCACTTTCATCCGTATCGGCAAAACCGCCGAGATCGCTGTTCTGATCACGTACCAGGACGATCGCCCCGAGCACCGGCTTGCCGTCTTCATCTTTCACGATGCCTGTCACCTGCGGGCTGCCGACAGATGTGTACGTCAGGTTACGAGACAGGGTGGTAGGTTGCCCTCCTGTGACATTTGCATTCTTGATCGCATCGACAAGTGTGACCGATTCCAGATCCTCGTCGGTATGGTTGTCAAGCACGAAAGCGATATCATAACCACCCGGTGGAAGCGGGCCAAGGCTGAATTGGCCAAAATCGCCCAGCTCGATCTCGTTTAACGGTCGGATGGCCCACATTGATTCCGCAGTAAGATCGGAAAGGGCGCCGGCAGGCAGGGCAACGACCCGCAATTCTCCGATGTAGGCAGCACCGCCTTCGTTAACGACATTACCGCTGACAGAGCCTCCGGTCTCCTCATCATAGGCGACCACCGGGCTCACAGAAATAGGCGAACAAGATTCTGCTTGAGAAACTGTAACGGTCACCTCGACCGGACGGGCTGAAATGTTCCAGTGGGTATCGTACACATCCAGATATATCTTGTGGGTGCCGGCAGGAAGCAGCATTTGATAACTTCCGTTTGAATCGGTATGCGCTTCTGCAAAAAAATCCACCCCTTCGGATTCCACCCTTACCCCTGCAAGACCTTGGCCTGAAGGGTTCACTACAGTGCCTGTTGCCCGTGCGCCTTTTTTCAGGGTGATTGCCGGAATTTCCTTCGATTCGCCCTGGCTAAGGGATATAAGATAGTCCTGAGACCGGCAGTAACAGCTTTCAGGCACCGGCCTTGCCTGGATGTTTCCGATCCCGGCAGGCAGACCGCAAAGCACATAATTGCCTGATTCATCCGTAAGGGTAGACCTGTAAGCATTGTACCGCTCACTCCAGTAGCCCACCTTCACATCGGCGAGTCCGTTGCCGCTTTCATCTACTACGCGTCCGGTTATCTGAGCACCGGCTACAAGATCAAAATCAAGACCCGTTACATCTGAGGTAAGATTGTCAATGTCGGTCCCTGTCCCAGCATAAGTACAGCCGTAAGTTCCGTAGGGAGCCACCTCGATCCCGGCCTCGCCGGCAGGCAGGTTTGTCAATGTGTAGCCGCCATTTTCGTCGGTTTCTGCGTCCTGCCAGACCTCAAAGTAGCGGTTCCAGAAATGAACGTGGACACCGCTTACAGGAGAGCCATCTGCCCTCACCGTGCCGGACACCGTAAGGGCGCCGGATTGAAGGTCAAAATGGAGGCCTGTTTTTTCTTCTCCTGGCCCCAGGCATACATACTTCTGTGAAGGGATAACATAGTTGCTTTCTTCAGGCGGAAAGGCATTAAGATGATAACATCCGGGCAAAAGTCCACTAATCGTGTAATTCCCTGCCGGATCCGCCAGGACGTGGATTCCATAGTCGAACTCTTCACACCAGGCATGTACCGAAACACCTGAAACAGGCGAACCGGCGGCAGTGACCGTTCCGGAAATCGTTGCCGCCCCGGCACCTTCATATTCATAGGCCCCCATGTCAAAACCGGCCCCACATGGCCTCGGGTTGCCCTCGTAATCCTGAAATACCGGATCGCTGGCATCAATTGGTATGGCATCAATGCAGGGAGAATTAGGCTGGAGGACGTAGCTTCCATAGAGTGGATCAGCAGAGATATCGTTTGGGCCGGCAGAGCAGCCATTGTAATTCTGGTCATACGGCTCTGATGGACCATTGTGCCAGACATCATTGTAGTCAATGATGGGGTTGCCGGGTTCGTCGGTGTCGTTGTAAATGCCGTTATTGGCGAAATTGGTGATGATGTTGTACCTTATTTCCGGCGCAGCTTCCAAACCGTGGCAATAGATACCGTCTGAAGTGCCCCCGTCTATGGTATTGTGAAAGATCTGCGGCTTTGTAGCGCCACCCCAGGCGCTCATGGTAATGCCGCTCTGGCCGCGATATGTAGAACCATCCAGGTTGCTGTAGATAAGGTTGTTCCATATTTGAGGGCTTGCGTCCTGCGTATTTGCCCACATATCTACACCTGACCAGCCGTTGTCGTAGATCTCGTTTCTTTCTATCAGCGGGCTGCAATCCTCAACAGCAATACCGCAAGAGGAGTTGGAGTAAATCCTATTTAGCCTTATTAGGACTTCCGATGCTTCCTTTGCATAGATCCCGACTCCATATCCGCCTCCACATGCGCTCTCCCCGTTGTTAGAAATGTCGCAGTTTTCGATCAGGACATCGTCGGTGTCCATAAGACTTATGCCGTCGAATGAATTATCGTGAACGCTGGATCCTTCAATTTGCGTGCTGGAAGAAGCCTCCTCAACAGCAATGCCGGTTTCATTATCATGAACATCACAATCACGGATGATTGTCTGACCTCCACCAACCAGGATGCCGTCAGAGTAAAAACCCTTTATTTCCAGGTTTTCAATGGTTATTCCGTAACCGCTTGTCTCAATGCCCACTCCCCAGTTCTCTGTCCCCGATCCATCCAGGACAGGCCTACTGCCGCTGGCTCCAACGATGCTGACATTATCTTGCATGATAAGGAGGGCTTCATCAGGTTCGTTATTTTCCACGCTGTATGTACCTAAAGCCACATTGAGAGTATAGGTCCCGGGATTTCCTGCATTTATATGGTCAATTGCATAATGGAGCGTCTTCCAGGCCGATGATGCAGGCGACACGCCGTGCAAACCGTCATCTGTGCCGGCGGGATCAACGTAATAGGTTCCGGCTGGAATGACATAAGAGTGAGGATCGTTGGGATCACTTCCATCACCAATTTCCTGGCCGTCGGTGAAACCATCCCTGTCGGTATCGGGATGATTAGGATCAGTGCAAGATTGAAATTCTTCCAGATCGTTTAGGTCGTCAGAATCCGTATCGGCTGTGCCGGTGTGTGAAAGATCCCCGAAGTTGGCCATTTCCCAGCTGTCGTCCATCCCGTCACTGTCGGTATCCACAAAACCGACCTGAAAAACTGCAGCCTTTGAAATCGGGCCCTGGTGCGGGCCTGTATCAAATGTTAGGATGGCGGTATATCTGCCTGCTTGCGCTGTTGCGGACATCGTAAAGGAGGTGTTAGTAAATGAAGTGGTGCTCGCACTGTAAATCTCAGCACCGCCGGGGGCTTGTATTGTCAGGACAGGGTAGTTTGTTTCGGGTATAGAAGACCCCGGTCTTCTCGACCACCAAACAGAGTTTCCATATCCGTCATGGATATCAAAAGTAAAGTTTACCGTATCTCCTGGCGTGTAATTGGTCCCCTCCGCCTGAAATGAGAAGATGTTAAATGTGCCGCCGGCCGTCTTTGTATAAGATCCGGCACTGAAACTCTGGTGATCCGCGATCTTGGATTCAAATTCCCAGCCTTCCTTTTTTAAGTTGGCCTTGATGGAATAAGTGCCGGGCGTCATAACTACCGAATTATTGATGGTCGGGGTGTAAGCAATGTCGAGACAGGGGGCACTCCAAACAGCCGGCTCTTCTAAAGACGGTATAAACCATGCGTTATCAAAGCCGTCCAGGTTAAGCGTTATAACGGAACTGTTTGAAGATATGGTGGTAAAGTTCAGAGTGTAACCCTCTTGAGGGACGGAGAGAGCGGTTTGATAAAGATAGTAACGGTCAGAATAACTCCATAGGCCCAAATAGTAATAAGTGTACGGGGTGGCTTGAGCATGAATGGTGCCATCGCTAAGCGACCCGATGGGTTCCGGCCATGCCTTTGAAATAGAAATATTCAGACTCCCATCAAGGGCTTCCTCGCTGTCCAGCTTCGTGGCGGTTACAGTTAGGGCCACCGTGGACGCCCATTCCTCGG
>QMMV01000053.1 GCA_003647435.1 Deltaproteobacteria bacterium
CAAGTGCTCTGAGGGAAGAAATCTCCCAGTTGGACTTACCAGATTTTTCATCAGGTGGTAGGCTGTCAGTATGGCCTGTGATTTCAACGGGATATTGATCCTGATTGATGATTTTACAGAGCTTTTTCAAAAAAGGATAACTTGATAACTTGATCTTGTAGGCGCCAGGGTCAAAAAGTAGTTTGTCATGTATGCTGACCACTTCGCCTCTTGGAGTGCTTCGAATGAACACGGTCCTGGAAACCGATGCACCTGATGTAAACAGTTCTGTCGTTTCGGCGTCACGAGAAACCATTGGGGCCTGGGGTGGTAAAATGCTTTTCCCTTCGTCCTTCATTGCCGAAAGCCCCCCGGGGAGAATACCGAAGCTTCCTATCAAAGAGCCGAGTGCTTCAAGCTTTGATTTTTCATCAATAACTGCAATGGAATTGAGGACTATGAAAAAAGCCAGAAGTATGATAAAAAGCGCAACCGTCAGAATTCTTATCCCGCTTTGAGATGCGTTGCCTTCATACTGTCTCTGTCGTGTTCTCATAAATTAGACTCGATTTGCCAATAACAAGTATAGATAGCAGCATTCCCTACTTAACTTGGGTCTTACGCTTACCAGGAGGTAAGAATGCCTGAAGTTTTTGCTCGACAATACGTGGATTCTCTCCGTTGGACAGACAGATTACGCCTTCGATTATCATCTCTTTTACCATCAGTTCCTCGCCGCTCAGAGTTTTGAGCTTTCCTGCAATCGGCAAACAGACGATGTTGGCGAGGATCGAACCATAAAAAGTAGTCAACAGTGCCACTGCCATGGCCGGTCCGATTGAGCTCGGATCGTTCATGGTCTGTAACATCTGGACCAGCCCGATGAGTGTGCCCACCATACCGAGGGCCGGGGCAAAGGTCCCCATTGTAGTAAAAATTTCTGCACCCAGCCTGTGCCGACCCTGTATGAACGTAATTTCTGTCTCAAGAATCTCCCTGGTCGCCTTGGGCTCAAGACCATCGATAGAGAGTTGTATTCCTTTTTTCATAAACTCGTCATCAAGGTTTTTAAGATCAGACTCCAATGAGAGAATTCCTTCTCTGCGGGCCTTGTTGGAAAACTCGATAAATTGTCTGATTGTGTCGGGACCCGATACAGACTTTGCAAAGAAGACATTTCTAACAACCCGAAAGACTCCCAACACTTCTTTTAATGGGTAGTTGATCATCGTAGCTCCCAGGGTTCCGCCTACTACGATCATCAGTGAGGGAATATTTATGAAGAGGTTAATGCCACCACCCATGGAAATGGCAATAATTACAAGGCCAAAAGCCGAAACGATTCCAGCAAGTGTTGCAATGTCCATAGGCTCTCCCTACAATAAGCTAATTAGACTTTTAAGGTGGTTTCACAGCAACCTTTATGCCATCTCGGTAAGTGTTCGCATCCACCCTGACCTTCCCCTGAGCTTCCGCTGCGAGGCTGGGGCTAACTATCCGTAATAATTTCAATTCTTAATTGTCTTTCCTGCCGGAAGCGGAACTGCCGGGAGCGGAACCGAGAGGTCACGATGTCAATTGGATGTTCAGTCGTTGGTAATCGGGGGGTGGAAGAATGCACTCCATGTCAAGGCATCGTAATCGCTGTCAATCTACTGACAGTTAAGCACATTCTCATTGCGGATCGGGGAATGGGAAATTCTCAAAACGCAACAATTGGTATCAGTTTAGATTTTTGAAAATATTATTGCGGATGGCCTGTCCGTTCCGTATGTCTGTTTTTTAAAAGAGGTAAAGTGTTACGTAAATTTAAAATTGTGATGAATTGGTAAAAGTCAGAAGGCACCCATTTTCGTCATTCCCGCCGAGGGCCTGCCCCCGCGAAGGCGGGGGCGGGTTCTGTTCTCAAGGCACAAGCCGCAATCCAGCTATGTTATCCTGGTTCCGATGCTCTGCGTCGGAACCTCTTTTTTCTTGTACATCATTCCACTGTTCCATCATTCCATTATTCCCTGAGCGAGTTTGCAATAGAGCTAATAAATATCTATGATGTCAATAGGTTGTAGAAATTCTGACACGTTTAATTACCGTTTCAGATTTATCAACTCGGCCAGCATCTGGTCAGTCACCGTGATAATCTTCGAATTGGCCTGGAACCCACGCTGGGTCGTAATCATCTTTACAAACTCCGTGGCGATATCCACATTCGATTGCTCAAGTGAATTCGGTGAGATGCTGCCCAGACCATTAGTCCCGGGTTTTCCGGTAATCGGAGCCCCGCTCAGCCTGGTCTCGCGGAAAAGGTTCTCCCCTTCTTTGTACAGACCCTGCATGTTCTGAAACTTGGCAAGGGCAACACGATAGAGAGGGATTACCTCGCCATTGGAGTATGCCCCTGTGATGACGCCATCAGTTCCAACGGTGACGGATTGAAGGTCACCAGCACCATAACCATTGGCCGACTGGAAGATGGTCGTTGATGCCAGGGCATACCGTGTGGAAGACAGAGAATCGGGGATCCAATTTGTCCCGTTGTAGCGAGCACCGATATCAAATTCTACCGCCATCGGTGAACCATTGATAAATTCAGGACGAAACGCGAAATACCCATTTGGATCAATGCTGCAAGCAGTCCAGTTACCGGCATTGCTTACATCGTTCCAGTCACCTCCACTGCCGTCGAACAAATCCATGCTTATAGTGCTAATAAGACCGGAGCTGTCATTAAAGTCGATTTTACCTCTCGCCAGCAAGCCCGCGCCTTTCGTCGGGTTCCCAGCGGCAACGGCGCCGGTCCGCGCATCCTCAGACGGATTGCAGACAATAATGTATTCCCAGGTAGAACCCGAATCGAGATCGTAATAGACTGTAATGTCATGGGTACTTCCAAGAGAATCATAAACTTTCAGGGTCGTTTGATATTCAAAGGCAGTGTCTCCTATAGGTGGATCTGCGCTCCCGTCCCATGCATTTTCCAGGACAGATGTATTACTTGAAGCTTTTGAATCAAGGTTGGTTACCACCGTCATCTTGTTGGTTTCAGACGGGGGTGACGTAAAAGATTCTAATTTGATATCCTTAATAGAACCAATATCTTCCCCGTTTTCATCCAATTCCCATCCTCTTACAATACATCCTCCCGGGTTTATAAAATTTCCCTCCTTGTCAAACCGGAATTCCCCGGCCCTTGTGTAATATTCATTGTTCTCGCTGTTTGGGTCCCTTACGATGAAAAATCCAGAACCGCCAATTGCCAGATCTGTAGTGGAATCGGTTGACTCGAAAGATCCCTGGGAAAAACTGCTCGAGATGTCGGCCAGAGAAGTCCCGCGTCCCACTTGAGCAGTACCTCCGGTAGTGGCCACCGTCTGGCTCAGGACATCCTGAAAAGTAGCCCTGCTTGCCTTAAAACCAATGGTATTAACATTGGCAATATTATCACCGATGACCGTCATTGCATTGCCAAGCGTATTCAGGCCGCTGATACCTGAAAAGAGTGAACTTGAAAGTGACATTTTATCTCCCTCCTTCTATCTGGTTATTGGCTGTTTGTTATTGGTTAATCGTTATTTACTGCCTATTCCTTACTCCCTACTCCCCTACCGACCTCTACAACACTGGATGGGGAAACCAGATTATTTCCAACCATGAGATACGGCATACCCCTTTCGTAGGTGACGCCGGTTACTTCCCCTGTCAGATAGGTATTGTAGGGAACGACAAAGCCTTCTTTATCTCTGGCTTCAAGCTCGAATGTGTACACCCCGTCATCTACCATCCTTCCATCATTATCCCTCCCATCCCAGACAAGATCATGCTCGCCGGCATTCTGCCAGCCTGCATAGATCCTCCGGACCTCCAGGCCATCGTCATTGAGAATGAAAACGGTCACATCAGCCTTGTCCTCTAAGTTATAAGCACCGGGGGCTGTCTCGCCATTTTCTACAAGGATCGTATTGTCTGTGGTTTTTACTGTCTTTCCAATATAGTCGAGGACATCCCCTGTTTTCTGCAGATCCATACTTTCGCTAATATCCGTGAGCCTGTCGTTTGCAGTAAACAACTGTTCGAGGCTCGAAAACTGGGCCAGTTGCGCGGTAAAGTCTGTTCCATCCAGGGGGTTTAACGGGTCCTGGTGCTTTAGCTGTGCAACCAAAAGGATCAGGAAATCATCCCGTCCGAGTGTCTCTTTCAGCTTGGTCTGGCTCAGGCCCTTGTTGCCGGAAGTCTGAATACTGGTTTGTTCAAGCAATGCTATAGACATGGGTTCCATCCTTTCGCACTTTAGTTATTCGTTGCTCGTTAATTGTTAGCTTTGAGCTTCTGCCTTTCAGCTTTTCTCTTCATGCAAACATATCCACCAGCCCGCTGCCAAGAACAGCCGACAAAGCAGGTCCTTCCAAGATGGCTGTTTCAGTCGGCATGACAGCAGCTCCAGCAGTTGACCTTTGCTGCCAGGGCTTTGCTTCTTTTAAGCCTCTTTGATCGTTAGCCATCGACTGGCCGAGATCATAACTGATCTGAATATCAATCCTATCAACTCTTATACCTTGTTCCAGCAAAGAGTGCCTGAGTTCGGGAACATGACTTACCAACAATTCCTTGACTGAGTGACTTTCGGCAATCATTCCAACCTTCAAGGTGTTGTCCTTTATATCCATGCTAATCTTGATGGAACCAAGCTCGGGCGGCTTGACTCGAAGCCTCATGTGGCCATCTCCCCTCTGCAGGGCAAGAGAGATCTGCTTTCCAACCTGGTCAACGATATAGAGGGGAACCGGCTTTGATTCGTACCCTGTAGAAGTTTCCAACAATGGAGCCGCACGAGCTATCCTTCCCTCTCTTGCCGTATTGCTTACAATCGCCTTCTCTTCAGTCGCTACTTTTTTTTCACCTGCGGGTTTTACAGCTTCCAGAGTCTTTTCGGCCCTCGGGACAAATTCATCTTTTTCAACCTGAAATCTGCCGGCATCTCTGCCCGCTTCATTCTCTGGCTGAAGCAAGCTCTCTTTCGGCTCCTTTCCCGTTCGTTTTGATCCATTATTTTCCTGTCTATTGCTGTTTGTAACAGCTTTCAATCTATCAGAATAAAGGTGCTGCGCTTGGGAGTTCCACGCGCTTTTTTGGTCTATACTCGATACATTCTCAAGGAGGCGGTTCACATGATAGCGCTTCTCGCTGGCCGGCATGCTGCGCGGCATCAAACTGGCTACTTTTTCCTCAAGGATCTGGACAAATCGTCTTAAGGATAGAGGGCCTTTTACTTTGCCAGGTTTATCCACTATCCCACTGCGGGTTAGCATCCCCTTTACGTCTTCTGCCTCCTTTCCCTCCAAGACCTGCCCGTTTCCTTGAGGAAGTTTACCAACAAGCGGTTTCAATTGTTGAATAAAGCGTCTGATGTTCAGCCGACCCCCGTCTGCCCTTGCTCTTTCAATGGCCCTTTTTGCCTGATGTGCATCAAGGCCAAGGGAGCGCAAAACAACCTCCAGGCAGGGAATGTCACTAACTTCCAGGCCGGGATCCTCGGGTTTTTTACCGGGGGGTGCGCCGAGTTGGGACAGTTTTCGGAAAAATTCGCTGATCTTTATTCGCTGCCCTGGTTTCTCCTCAAAAAGCATTTTAAGAAAACGGGTTACTTCCAATTCTGAATACCCCTCTCCGATGAGGAGTTTCTTCACATCGGGGAGTGCCTTGCTGGACAGCGACAACTCATTTAAAGGGACACCAAGGGATGCCAGTCGATCTCGAAAGTCATCAAGCCATCTCCTGCATACTTTCCCTGCACCCATCGTCTTTCTCTCGGGAGTAGAAAGAATTCGTCTCGTTTTGACTCCTCTGCACATCTTATGTGGAGCAGCCTTTCTGCCACTCGCAAGGGCCAGTTCCAACAGGGCGGGAAAACCCGTTGAAGATTTTGCCGGATTAGCTTTCCCGGATCTCAGAATCCGCGCGGGACTCAGGGCATCCATGTTTTTAGCGATCAGCACAAGCTTGATTAAGAGTTGATTCATCGGCATCTGATCTCCCCGGGCTATATTTCATTTTGTATACACCTGTTGAGCAATCGGCGTGCCAGGATTAACAGGTCAGGTTACCTTTATAAATACAGCAACTTATGCAGGTAGTGACCCGCTGAAGTGGTTCAAGTCAGACAGGAGAGATGAAAGTTTTTCCACTTTGAAGGGATGGATGGAAAATATTTCCTATTAGCTCGTCTGGGGCGATGAGACTTGACTTTTCAAGGATAAATTTCTATGAGTTTTCGTAACACCTCTTGTTTCCAGTACTTACACCTTATAAACATAATCGGGAAGCCACTGTGATGAAAGTCACTCTTTCCCAAAATATCTTACTCCCTGTCTCAAAAACCACCACATATCTTGACAGGCCATCTTTTGATGCCGTTGCCCAGAGTAAAAATGAGAGCAAACCCGGCAAGGAGCCTGACATTCACCTCTCCCCTGCTGCGCCGCCTCACATGAGCTTTGAAACAGGAAGCTTGATAGACATATACGCTTGAGCACTCCTCATCGAAAGAGTGAAACAACCATAAATCTTAGCACTTCAGCTCCTTTAAAAACAAGATAAGAAACAGATAGCGGCGTGGGTCTTTTTTAAAGCCATCAAGCGCAATCCTCGTTTGCAGGGACGATTCACGAATCGCACTTGCACGTACGCCGCACAGAGAAAACGCGGGAGAGATACAGGACAACACAGTCGCGCATGGGCGGGATTCAGGAAGATGTCAGTCCTGGCGGGCAAGCTTTTCGACGATTCTGGCCGCCTTGTCAGGTACCACATAGGGTAGAATCTGGCCAACTTTTTCACCTTTCATTCTCGAAAACAATGCAATAATGACTTCCATATCGAGCTTTTCTATAAGAGTTGCCGCTTTTTTCGGAGGCATCGTAGTGTATATCTTGATGAGATGTTTGATCCTCTTATCATGACGAGTTTGCTGTTCGGCAATCCTGGCCTGAATCGCATCCTGGACCTTTGTTAACCGGGAAAGCTTTTGATTAATCTCCTGTTTTAGCGCCGTTAATTGTTTCTGTTCTTCCTGAAGTAAGCGTCTTTCCTGTTCTATCTGCAGCCGTTTAGCTTCAAGGGCCTTCAATCTGATGCCCCGGTCTTGGCCGGTTGGGGGAATCAGCGGCTCTGTGTTCAGGGATGAACCTTCTGTTTTGTCTTCTCCTGTTGTGGCCTCAGTCCCTTTCGCCAGAGCAAGCCTGCTTTTCAGAATCGGCACAGGTGCCGCCGACCTTTCCGAATAGAAAAACAGACCGGCAAATACAAGCTTGGCAAGAAGAAAACATAACAATGTGAGCGGCACATAGAATCTGACCGGCAGGCGTGACTTATCCATGACTTTGCCCTCATGTATCACTGTAGCCCCTCTGAAAAAACAGACATTTTCGTAACACTTTAGCTCTTTTAAAAAAACAGACATACGCAATAATATTTTCAAAAATCTAAACTGCTACACTATAACAAATTTTTCCGGTCTCCGTCTTAATCCAAGAAGCTCATCCGCTGCCTTTTGCTCGGAGAGTTCAAGCTTTTTCGAGTACTCGGCATATTCGATTTCTTTAAGTCGCACCAGTGTCTTTTTCCTGGTCCTCTCAACTTCAGCGACTTTTTGCTTTTCCTTGATCGTTTTCTCAATCTCTGCCAGGTACTCATTGCCGGACTCCTCTTCGCGATACAACCTTTCCATGTAAGCGGCATAAGTGCAAAAATCCCTGACTGCCATCCCTTCCGCCTGTCTTTGGTCTACTTCAATTGCAGTAGTTTTTCTGTCCTGTTCAATCTGTTGTATCTTATTTGTCGTTTCAATAAGTTTACGCTTTGTTGCAGCCAGGTCAATCAGTGCAATGCGCTCGCGGTATCGTCGAAACCTGACAATTGGATCAAGCCTGAACTTAAACTTTTTCATCATCTATGGCCTCGTAAAAAGCTCCTTCAGCTTATTGACTCCTGCTTCAAATGATACCGCCTCGTGAATATCCTGCCTCAGAAACGTGTTGATCTTATCAATCATTTCTTTGGCATAGTCTATTTTCGGATCACTCCCATTTACATAGGCACCAATCGATATCAAATCCTCGGCATCACGATACGTAGCTAAAACCTGTTTGGCCTTTTGAGAAAGTTCAAGGTGGTCCGGGGCGACTATCTCTCTCATTACCCTGCTGACACTGGCAAGTACATCTATGGCGGGATAGTGGCCTCGATTGGCCAATTCCCTGGAAAGGACGATATGGCCGTCTACAATCGACCGGACGGCATCACCGACCGGATCGTTCATATCATCAGCTTCCACCAGGACTGTGTATATAGCGGTTATGCTACCTTTCCCTTCAATGTTCCCCGCACGTTCCAGCAACTTAGGAAGCCGGGCAAAAAATGAAGGGGTATACCCTTTCACTGTTGGTGGTTCCCCTGCCGCCAGCCCGACCTCCCTTGAGGACATAGCGAATCTGGTAATGGAATCCATTACTAACAGAACATCCATTCCGCAGTCCCTGAAGTATTCCCCGAGGGTTGTTGCCAGATACGCGCCCCGCATTCGAATCAGCGGGGAAACATCTGATGTTGCTGCCACGACAACCGATTTCTTGAGCCCCTCCTCGCCGAGATTTCTCTCGACAAAATCCTTTACTTCTCGCCCCCGCTCTCCTATCAGGGCAATGATGCTAACGTCCGCACTTGTGTGACGTGCCATCATTCCCATCAGGACGCTTTTTCCGACGCCTGAGCCTGACATAATCGCCATCCGCTGCCCCTTGCCTATAGTTATCAATGTATTGACCGCGGCAATACCGACATCAGCTACTTCTGTTATCAGGCGCCGTTTCATGGGGTTTACTATCTGGCCGTACAGGGGGTAATAAACACTTGACGTTATCGGACCAAGTCCATCAATAGGTTCACCCATCCCATTTACCACCCTGCCTAAGTAACCATCTCCCACGGGAATGTAGGGTTGTTTGCGCACCAGAGTTATCTTACAACCCGGACTGATGCCCCGCACTTCCCCATATGGCATCAACATGATTTTATTGTCTTTAAATCCAACAACTTCAGAGAGAATTTCGACCCCTTCTTCATTCAGGATATTGCAGGCACTTCCAACACCTATGCCTGGACCGTGGCCTTCTGCAATCAGACCCACCACTTTAGAAATTCTGCCTTCGGCGGTTAAAGTCTGGCACGAATCTACTGCAGTTATATAGCGGTCCCAATTTATGCTCTCAAGGTTGTCTGGTGTTGCGGTCATCGGTTATTTGTCACTCCGCTCCAATGCCCGATTCTTGATGCTCGACATTGTTAGCCTGTCGCCCATCCACCATCCAGCACCC
>QMMV01000054.1 GCA_003647435.1 Deltaproteobacteria bacterium
ACGCCATGAGATTTCACGGCACCACCGCCCAAAAGCCCGTCATCAGATCCGCGGGTTTCGCTTTGACGGCACCCATGAAGGCAAAAGAACCATCTGCATCAAGGCTGACAAATTCTCCATTGAAAAGAAAAAGCTTGGTTTTTTCAGGTTCAGCTTGCTCAATGTGGCCAGGTTCAGGAATGTGGTTATTGATATTTATGGGCAAAGGATAGAACCTGTCAGGCAGGCGGTCTCATGTGCCGATTCCGCCCCCTCCCAAACCATTGAAGGGCAGGGGCAGGGTGGGGATAAGACCGCTTCCGGTCTCACGTTTAAGCACATCTTTTCAAGGCAAGCTTTGCCTTCATTTCCAGTCAAACGCATCTCTTCCGTCGTCATGAATCCTGTACGGCTAAAGCTCCATGATGAAAAATCCGTGGTTACCCAAATCTCTGCAGACTCTGCAACCATCAGGCTGAAAAAGCGGGATATTCTTTTCAGGGGCAACGTCCGGGTGCTATCAGGCCAAAGGAGTCTGACAACAGGTGAATTGAGCATGTTTCCGGACAAGGGCGTTATCAGAACCCACGGACACTTTATTCTGAAAACACCGCAAAAGCAGCTAAGAGGGGAGGGGCTTACCACCGATATATTCCTTAAATCCCGTACCCATAACTGAGCATGGCAAGGTGTTCACAGCACGCATTGAAGTACCAGGTGCGTCCCTGTGCCAAACCTAAAATCCAAAATAAAAGGCTGTAGGTATGATCAATTTCACACAAAGGGTGTGGGGTATTTCATTGCATTGTAGAAGGGGCTGTGATAGAAGTTTTGCCATTCACACGCATTCGAGGAGGGTATCATGAAAGCAAAATGGGATAAGGCTTTGAATAGCGGGTTTCGTCGAACATTTATTTTCGTGTTGGTTCTCTTGACGTTTGGCCTGGCAATGAGTCCGGTTGCTGTCTATGCTGCATCGGAGAGTGAACCAAACAATAAATTAGGTCTGGCCAATGTTATTAATGCCGGCGAGGCCAATACCGGTGTAATCAGTCCCTCCGGGGATGTAGATTTTTACAAGATTACCCTTGCCACCCGCGGCAGGCTTGAATGCTCGATAACGAACCCTCCCCCTAATATCCGGGCTTACATTGAGCTTTACAACAAAAATGCAGATTACCTCTATGTGCGTAAGTCTGCCGTTAATGACGGTGACGATGTTCATCTCACATACGATGTGGTCGATCCTGGCACCTATTTTGTCAGGGTGACGGACCTGGATGGAAACAGCTCTGACGATGCCTATACCTTCCTCGCAGACTTTACACCCGTTATTGATGCCCAGGAACCTAATAATGAACTGGGCCGTGCTTTCCTGATAACCGGCACAAGTATAACGGGCACTGCTTTTGACAGCAGGGACAAGGATTTCTTCAAGATTTATGTTGAGACGGGCGATACGTTAACGCTGACAGTCGATCCGCCATCGGATATGGCCCCCTATATTGAGCTTTACGACCCAAACCTCAGCTATATGTATGTTCGTGAGCATGCTGTCAATCCGGGTGATACGGTGATTTTGGAGCACACTGCTACAGTTAGTGGCATGTATTATATCCGGCTGAGTGATTACCACGGCGGATCCCACACCGATTCCTACACTATGACCATAAGCGGCGGGAGCCCGGGATTTATTCCTTCTCAGAGCCCATTGCTAATAGAGTCAGAAGACAATAACCAATTGAGACAGGCTAATCTCATCGATCTCAACACATCGGTTTCCGGAGCAATTACCGATGCTGGGGACGATGACTGGTACAAATTGGAACCAGCTCAACCGGGGCAGTTAACCATTGAGCTTACCGGGGTGCCCACGGCCCTTCAATTGCGGTTCCGCCTTTACGACAGTTCGCGCAACCATGTCCTTTCCGGGCAGGCTACGGCTCCGGGAGAGCTGTTCTCTATTACATATGATATTACCAATCCCGATACGTATTATCTGCTGGTGGACGATCTGGACAGCAAGGCATTTTCTGGCGACAGCTATAGTTTTTCCACGTCGCTGGTGGAGGTCATTGACCAGTATGAGCCAAACAATAACTACGGGGATGCCAGGCTCCTGAACCAGCAAAACAGGATAACAGCCTACGTTTTCAAGACCGGGGATCAGGACTGGTACAGGGTCAATGTAAGCCAGCCAGGTGATCTGACGGTTATTCTGAGTGATCTGCCGGAAAATATAAGGCCCCAGATAGATATTTACAACCTGTCAAAGGAACATCTGGCCGGGAAAAGTGGCAGCGCCGGTGTGGATCTGAGATTGGTTTTCCCGATTGTCTCCCCTGGAACCTACTTTGTGAAATTCACGGATCATGGGAACAATGATGAATCGACCGCGCCTTATACACTCACCATGTATGGTGCAGATTTCGCGGCCTTTGCCCCCACTGCCCAGATTGACCTGATCAATCCGGGATCCATCATTGTGGGAGATACAATAGAATTTACCGGTTCCGGCTTTGATTCGGATGGGACCATTACGGGATATTCCTGGCGTTCTGATATTGACGGCGTTCTGAGTGACCAGGCTACCTTCACCACAAGCGCCCTTTCAATAGGAACCCACAAGGTTTACTTTAAAGTTCAGGACAATGATGGCATATGGTCCACTGAGGTGGACGAAGTGGTTTATGTGGGCAGCAGCGTCTCCGATGAGGTGGAGCCCAACAGTCCCATTGGACTGGCCAATGAGATAGCACTTGACCGACCGGTGCTGGCCAAAATAAATGAGGCAGGGGATGCTGACTTTTTCAAGGTCTATATCGACTGTCCTGGCCATCTTAATATGACCGCCACCAACGTACCCAATAACCTCAGGCTCTATCTGGAATTCTACAACCGTCATCTGGATTATCTCTATGTCAGGGGCCATGCCGCTTCAGACGGCGATAATGTCTCATTGGACTTAGACGTTAGTGAACCAGGTTTCTATTATCTCAGGGTTACTGATTATGACGGCGACTTCAACGCTGAATACACTTACACCCTTACCGGAACCCTCGCTGCCGCAGTCGACCCCCAGGAACCGAATGGTTCCCTGCTGGACGCTTATACCCTTGCGGGCACAACTATTCAGGGCTATATTTTTCCGGCTGGCGATAAAGATTTTTTCAGGGTCTGGGTTGACGCCGGCAGTACTCTGACCGTTGATCTGACCAACACGCCTGATGACCTCAGGCCTTACGTCCAGTTGTATGACCGCAACCGGGGCTACATGTATGTCCGTGACTATCCCGATAATGAGGGGGACCCGGTTCAGGTGATCCACACGTTCAACGAAAGCGGGTATGTGTATATTCTGGTAGAAGATTATGATGGCGATCCCAACTGGACTCAGATGTATCAATTGACTGTTTCAGGCGCCAACCCGGGCTACACCCCTCCAGAATCTCCCATGACTACTGAGCAGGAAGATAACGATGTGATTGCGGATGCGAACCTTATCGCCTTTGGTAGCCCTGTTTCCGGGACCATTGGAGACCCCGGCGACAATGATTGGTTTAAATTCATTATGCCTTGTTCCGGCATTATCCACACTCATGTGAACAATGTCCCGATCAACCTCAGGGGAAGGGTCCGCCTTTACCAGGATGACGGAAGCCAAATCAGTTACAGGGAGGCCACCAATCCAGGGGATGAATTGATGCTCGATACAAGGGTGACACGTGCGGGCACCTATTTTATACGTATAGATAGCCCTGACTGGAATGAATCGTCCGATCAGCCATATTGCTTGAGCATTTCCACGACCCCCGCCGTGGATAACTACGAGCCCAATGATCTTTGCGGTGATGCAACGATTCTCAGAGACTTGAATCGCATACAGGCCCTGATCTTCAATAAGGGGGATAAGGATGTGTATCAGGTCACGTCCGATGCGGGAAGTGTTCTCAAGGTGACAGTTGCTGATGTTCCTGAAGATATCAGGCCGCAGATCGAGATTTTTGACAATAGCTGGACCAAACTCTCCTATAAACTTGCCACAAATGATGGCCAGGAATTGACCTTGTCTCAGCCCGTTGACACTACGGCCGACTATTTTATCCGGATCAGGGATGTCGGTGACAACAGTTTTTCAACCGATCCATACACATTGATCATCGATGGTGCTCGATTCAACTCCTTCACTCCGCTGGCGTCCATTGATTCTGTTACTCCCAACCCGGCAGACTCCGGCCAAACAGTGACCTTTGAAGGGCACGGTGAAGATGCTGACGGAGACATCATTGGCTATGCGTGGCGTTCATCCATTGACGGCAATCTGAGTAGTTCGAGAGTTGCTGCCCTGGATAGCCTGAGCACGGGAATCCACACCATCTATTTCAAGGTGAAGGACAATGATCAGAACTGGTCTTCCGAGACAAGCACCATCCTCTACTACGGGTTGCCTGCGCCCCAGGAAGAAGAGCCCAACAACGCAATCGGTGAGGCTAACCCCATTGATTTTAATATCCAGTATTCAGGGACCATCGATCCCGGAAATGACAGCGACTATTTTCGCATTCATGTGACTCAACCGGGCCGCCTCACCATAACTGCTACCAATCCCGTAGGAAGCGGGATGAGGACATGCCTCGAAACATATAACACGGATGCTGACTATTCTTACGTGTGTGAAAGTGCAAATAATGCCGGCGATCCTGTGACCCTTCACTGGAACCTCAGCGAGACAGGTTACTATTTTCTCCGTGTGACCGACCACAATAACCAGGCCGGCAGTGAATATACAATCACTGCCAGCCTTGAAGTGGTGGCTGATCCTTACGAGCCCAACCACGATGAAATTACTGCAGCGGAGATATCGGCCCAGGATACTATTCAGGGGTACATTTTCCCGGGCGGCGATGCGGACTGGTATAAGGTCACGGTAGAGACCCCCGGACTCCTGAACATATCCCTCACTAACATGCCTGACAATTTAAAAGGGTATATAGAGACCTATGATAGAAATACCTTTTATACTTGGGTGCGCGAGCATGCCCAAAATGATGCTGAAGACGTATTCCTGGCATATCAACTGGCAGCTGCGGGCACCTACTTTATAAGAATTAGCGATTATGACGGTGATTTTAATGCCGGGGCAACCTATACTCTGAGAACGAATTTTCAACCAACTCCGGATCAGTATGAGCCCAATAACGATGTCTGGCACAGCACGCCACTGGCTACAAGCCCCATCGAGGCATACGTTTTTCCTGACGGCGACAAGGATTTCTACAAATTCTATGCAGAAAACGGCGCGACTTTGCGAATGACGGCAGATAATGTGCCCCAGGACTTGCGGCCATACCTTGAGCTGTATAATCCCAACACGGGCTATATGTATGTGAGCAGCCATGCCGACACTAAAGGAGACCCGGTTACCCTTGAGCACAATGTCACTGTATCGGGGTATTATTGTTTGAAAGTCAGTGACTACGACGGTGGATCATCTGCAGAGGGGCCCTATCGTTTGTCGATAAGCGGTGCCAACCTGAGTTATTCACCTTCTGATCAACCTGCAGCGGCAGAGTCCGAACCTAATGACGAGTTCAAAAATGCCACACTCATTGGTACTGAGCCGGTCTCCGGATCATTTGTTGCAGAAAATGATAGTGATTGGTTCCGGTTTGAGGTGGGTGAACCGTGCGAGCTAACCGTTTCCCTTACCGTCCCTTCAACTGTACGATCCGTAATCAAGCTGTTTGATGCCAACAAGAGTGAGCGTACAAGCAGGACAGCTGAGAACAAAGGTGACCTCTCACAGATCATCTTTGCTATTGATGAACCTGGTATCTGGTATATCAGGATCTACGACGCTGATGGAACCGTGTCGGAAGATTTCTATACACTTACTGTGAGTCTTGATCCGGCGTACAACGATCCTTATGAACCTAATCCGGACTATGCCGGTGCAGCCCCTATAACCTTTGGTGAAGAAGTCCGGGCCACGATCTTTTCAACGGGCGATCAGGATTGGTACAGGATGGAAGTGGAGAAAGCAGGATTGATTCGTCTTGAACTGAGCCAGGTTCCTGAAAACATCGAGATAGGACTGGCTTTGTATGATCAGGACAATAACCACATACTCTCTAAAGAGGCCCTTAACGCCGGTGATCCTCTTCAGGAAACCTACCTTGCCCCTTCATCAGGGACTTACTATGTTAAAATCTACGATCGTGGCGACAACGATTACTCGGTTATGCCCTATTCCTTGACAGCGGGTTTCACGCCCATGGAGGATCCTTCTGAGCCCAACGACCGTTTCAGCCAGGCCACAGAGCTTGCGGAAAAGAATCAAGTATCTGGAATCATTTATCCCGAGAATGATAAAGACTGGTACAGGTTTTCTGTAGAGCAGGCAGGGACACTCAGGGTTCAATTGACCCAGACAGACGGAATACAGGCGCGTATTCGCCTTTATACTGACAGTAAAACCGAATTGAAAGGCATGGTGGCAGAAAATAAAGGTGATGTATTGCTGCTCATCTACGAGATCACTGAACCTGATATCTACTACCTGCTCATCAATGATGATGGCGACAATGATTATTCTTTCCAGTCTTATGTTCTGACCATTGAAGGGGGCGCATTTACTACCGCTTATCCCATTGCTTCCATTGATGACTTGAGCCCCAATCCTGCGATCCAGGATAGCCCTGTAACCCTTTCGGGAAGCGGAACCGACGAGGACGGGTTCATTGTCTTTTACGAGTGGTCTTCAGATCGTGACGGCGCTTTGGGAAACAGCAGTGTCCTCACCCTGGATAACCTCTCTGAGGGAGCTCACCGCATTGCCCTGAGAGTGCAGGATGACGAGGGCAACTGGTCAGGAAGGGTTTACAAGCATCTATACATCACCGATGAGATACTCTCCGAATCTGAGTACAATAATGTCATGGACAGCGCCAACCCCGTGCCTTTAGATACTTGGCTTGTCGGTAATATTTATCCAAAGAATGATGCGGATTTTTACAAGATTTACCTGGACAGGCGCGGTTATATTTCGGCACTGGCGGATCCAGTCCCCCAGGGGATGAAGGCATATATCGAATTCTGGGATCAGGATGGAGACTATTTGTACAAGAGAAATTCTGCAAACAATCCTGGAGACAGGGTGTCTTGTGCATTTTACGCTAATACGGGCTGGCATTATGTGAAGATTTCCGATAATGCCAGCGGTAGCTATCAGGAAAGCTACGGGCTCCTGTTCAGTTTCAAGCCAGCCCCGGACATCTATGAACCCAACGACTCACCAAAGGAGGCCACATGGATTGATCCTGACACAACCATTGATGATGCCTACATATGCCAAGAGGGTGATGGCGACTGGTATCGCGTAGAAGTCACTGAAAGGGGTCGACTCAGCCTGAGTCTCACGAATATGCCGGAGAATATGAGAGGATATATTGAGCTTTCTGACTACAATTTAGATTATATGTATGAGCGAAACCATGCATTCCACGGTGGGGACGATGTATTTCTGCAGTACGATATTGCAAATCCTGGTATCTACTATATTAAGATAAGTGATTATGATGGCAGTGCCCACGACGGACCATATACCTTTACAAGCCAGTTCACCCCCGTTACAGACCCCTACGAGAATAATTGTGACGCCACCCATGCAACCCTATTGCCCGGCAGCTCCATTGAGGCGACTGTATTTCCTGGAAACGATCAAGACTGGTTCAAGATCTATGCCTCTGAGGGCTCAACCCTTTCCATATCGGTTACGGACGTACCGGCAGAGATGAGGGCTTATATTGAAATCTGGAACCGTGATGTTGATTATACATATGTTTACGAAGCAGCCAACAACAAGGGGGATGATGTATTCCTAAGCTATGATGTGCCTTCCGATGGTGTTTACTACATCCGGATTACTGATTATGATGGCAGGGCACACCTTATGCCCTACCAAATGACTGTGACAGGCGGTACGCCGAACTATGAACCGCCATTTACACCAGTTACTTCGGAGAATGAGCCCAACGGCAGCTATGGTGATGCAAATGACATTGGTCTTGATACGGATGTGACAGGCACCATCGATCCGGCGGACGATTATGACTGGTACCGGTTTTACGTGAATTCCGCCGGTATCGTTGTGATTTCCCATACTGATATTCCGGGTGAGATTACTTCCGAGATGTGGGTATACAATGCTAATAAGGAGCAAATAGATTATCGACGGACAACCGAGCCGGGTGAGGATAATGTGCTTACAACTACAGTTACCGATGGTGGATATTATTTTGTGCGCCTGGCTGATTATGCGGTGAATAACTCATCTTCCAACTCGTATACCCTGCATGTAACACATACGCCGGTCGTGGACGGCAATGAACCGAATGATAATTATGGGCCGGCCACTCAGCTCGGTCAAGATACAGTTCAAGGGTACATTTTTGATAAAAACGACGAGGACTGGTATCGGGTTTATGTCCGTGAGCCCGGGACACTATCTGTATCTGTTGATGAGATGGCCCCTGAAATCAAACCGTACCTCAGGCTTTACGATGCAGACAAAACCCAAAAAGGTAGTTGGCTTGCAACCAATGATGGTCAAACCGGTTCAGACGTCATCACCTATGAGGTTGAAAATCCGGGCTTCTATTTCGTCCGGATTTACGATGAAGGCAAAAACAGTTACTCCTGTAGTCCTTACACTCTACGAATAACCGGGGCTGATTTCTCCACCGCCCCTGTTCTGGAGCCCATTGGGCATCGAACCATTGATGAGGCTATCAAGTACGCCTTTACGGTGTATGCCACAGATCCCGATAACGAGGAGGATCTTATTTACTCTGCCAGCAAGCTGCCTCCAGGCGCGACCTTTGACCGAGCAACCCGGACATTTATCTGGACCCCGGCTTATGGGCAGGCAGGAACCTATTCCGGTATTCACTTTGAGGTGAGTGACGGGATATACTCGGACAGCGAGGACATCACAATTACTGTTAACCGGGTGAGCAGGGCACCAGTTCTTGCGCCTGTTGGTGATAAGACGGTAGGTGCCAATACAGAGCTTACCTTCCAGATTTCGGCAACCGATCCTGACACTGGAGATACATTGACTTATACCGCAACAGGGTTGCCCTATGGAGCCGAATTCACAAATTCTACCAGGACATTTAGCTGGACGCCAACCGAAGACCAGGTTGGGGTCCATTCGAGCATCTGCTTTGAGGTGACCGACGGCACGTGGACAGATTTCGAATATATAAATATCGAAGTTACGGCAGCGGCTAACGTCCCAACGGTAACAACTGCAGCAG
>QMMV01000055.1 GCA_003647435.1 Deltaproteobacteria bacterium
CTAATGCCTTCTCAAGATTCTGAATTGCTTTATCATACTGGGCAAGCTTGTAATAACACCTCCCTTTGGTAAAATAATAGAATGTGGATTTGCCATACTTCTTGGGATTACTTTCCTTCACTTCAATCGTTTCATCAGCAAACTGAATTGTATCTTTCCATCTCCCTAACTCCCATGCTGCAACTGTCCTGTGTGCAAGGGCGTTCGTGACGCTTTTGCTTAACCCTACGTCTTTACTAATTACTCCCTTTTTGTAATATTCAATGGCACGGGTAAAATCGGAGATTGCCTCTTTCAGTTTTCCAGCAGCCAGGTAGTTTCTCCCCCTACTGTTCAATACGCCTGCCAGGCCTACTTTGCCTGCCTTCGCTAATATCTCCTTTTCATGATCAAGCGCTTTATTATACTCAGCCGTAGCTAAGTCCCAATCGCCATGCCTGTAAAAGAGGTTTCCCATGCCCTGATGGGCCAAGATATAAGAGGGGTCTAAATGGAGCACCCTTGTATAATCTGCAAGGGCCTTATTATAATTATCCATGTCTTTGGAAGGAAACTTGGGGGGGATTGTGGCATATTTATGATGATAGTGGATTTGCTCGGTATAGGTAACAGCCCTATTATAATAGGCTTCTACAAAATCCGGCTTTAGTTCTATTGCCTTTGTAAAATCGCCAATTGCTTTTTTACGCGGTTCCAAATTATAAGAGGAGCCTTTTTTGAAATATGCAAGACCCCTGTTGTAATAGGCATCTGCAAAATCCGGCTTTAGTTCTATTGCCTTTGTATAATCAGCAACCGCCTTATCATACTGCTCCAGGCTATAGTAGGCCAGCCCACGGTTATTGAACAGGCATGGATCATCAGGCTTGGCCTCTAATCCCTTATTATAATATTTGATGGCCTCCTGGTAATTCCCCTTTTCAAACTCCGCAATTCCCAGATGTTTGTATTTCGATTTCGACCGGGCGCTCATCGCGCTTACCATTGACCAGACAACCAATACTATAAGGATCGCCAAGACTATCCCTATAATGTTCCTGCTTTTCTTGCTTCTCTCAGCCATTTTTTCCTCCTCCAGGACACGGAATAATAACAATTAAGTTAAAAGAATACCTTTAGCTCCACCTTATACGCTCGTTCGGGCAATTCGTAGGGCCCATAATTTGTGATACCATCCCAATTTAAGGCACCTCAAATGTCAAAGTGGCCTGATAGCTGTAGACATCAGCTAACTTGGAGTCCGGGTAAGGAACCTTATGGCTGACAAATATCATCCAGATTCCCGGCTGTAGCAGCCTTATTTCTGCCATTCCTTCTTTATAAGACGAGGCCCAGGCAGTATAAGCAAAGACATCGGTCTCATTACTGAATCCCATATATGTGGCGTAAACCATTATCGATTCTCTGAAAGGTTTGCCATTATGAAGAACCTTTAGCGGCAGAATATCATTTGTGCGCAAACTACTCGGATCTTTCAGGGGGACAATCTCCAGGCCATGTCCAAGTATTTTTGAGTAACTTTCTCCACCACTTTTTCCCCCTACATTCACCAATGCCTTACAGTAATTTCGGGAGAAAAGGACATCTCCCTTGATTTCTTCCCTTTTCAGTTCAGCCTTTGATTTACGCTTATAGCCCTTGGTGGTAGAAGCAAAAAAATTCCCTTTACTCTCCATTACCAGCAGATATGTTCCTGCCTCCAGGTTATCCTTTGATTCAAACTGCACCTGGGATAGTTTCCCTTTACCCAAAACCCGCGGTCCCACTTTCTGCCTTTTGCCAGATGGGTTTAGCATATAGAGGTTTTCTATCCGGTCATTGCTGTAGAAGCTATGTCCAAACGGGTAATTATGCCCGTAAGCGATGTGAAATCTGATAGTATCATTAATGCGCAGTTTATACTTATTTGCATTGATCCAGGGATGGCAGGCATAGGCAGCACCGGTGGAAAGAACCAATCCCAAGATTACCAATAACCCAATCCGTCTTAACTTTTTTACGTACATTCTCTTTACCTCCGTTCTATTTTTGTTGAGAACGCTTTCTGTCTAGTTTCTCCAAGAACTGCAAAAGAGTAGTATTAAATGCATTCGGCTCATCCATATTTGCCATATGGCCTGCTCCAGGTATCACAACCTTCTCGGCATTGGGAATACCATAAGTCAATGCATCAGCGACAGCATGCATGCCAATCGATTCAAACTCTCCTAAAATTACCAATGTAGGTGCCTGAATCTCATTCAGACGATCAATCGCCTGCTTTGCTTTAGATTTATCTAAGGACTCTGACTGTGGAGGATGTGGACGAAGCAATGATTTACCTGGATAATCCTTAATGATTTCTCTCAGTTTCCTAAATACTTCGGGTTTCTTCCTTGAAACCTCAAAGAGCGGGTATTGAAGCCACACTTCTTTGGCCTTTTCAAGACCTTCGGTGCGAGCAATTTCTCTTAAAGACTTTGTCTTGATATGTTTGGGATTTCGCGGCCATCTAAACCCCTCAACTCCAGTATCTTGCAGAATAAGTGCATCGACCATCTGAGGGTATCGCAAGGCAAAATAGAGGGCTGCTCCTCCGCCCTGGGACATCCCGAGAACATAGCAGGACGTTATCTTAAGATGTTTAAGAAGTTTATAAAGGTCTTCTGCATCTGCGTTGTATGTTTGTTCTACGCCGGATGATTTCCCAAAACCTCTTCGATCATATCTGATCACCCGGTACTTCTTTGTGAACACAGGCATCTGGTCATCCCACATCCTTAAGTCCAATGAATACCCATGGATGAAGACCAAAGGATGCCCCTCTCCTTCGACCTCATAATAAATTTGAGTGCCATTGATCTGAGCGTATTGACCTTTTGCCTGGACTGATTGAGGAAGAAAGGAAAGAAGCACAAATACAGCCACAACATATAACAAGCGACTGTAAACTCGATCAAATATTTCCATTACATTGCTCCATTTGAGACATTAGCAAAACCCCATATTGACAAGGCGAAACAGCCCGGGCTATTAAGCGTCCGTGGAGCGGACGCTTAATAGGAAAACATGCTTAGAATTTAATCGAAAGCTCTGTAAAGAAATAGCGAGGCATACCTGGGTAATACTTGTTCTTGCCATATGAAGTATAAGCCGTTGCGGCGTATTTTTTATCAAATACGTTGTTGCACCCAACGGACAACTTAGCTTCACTTTTCCCGAACTTTTTCTTGTACCCTATCCTAACATCGGCAACAAAATAGTCGTCATATTCCTCTTCATTTGCATCATCCATGTAAAATGGCCCTGTCTGTTTCCCATAAAAGGAGGCAAACAAACCACTTTCATGGCTATAGTCCAACCCTAAGGCAATCTTATACTCAGGGATTCTGTCAATGTATTTACCTTCAATTGATGGATCAGCAGGATTCTCTTTTACCTTGGCTCGGGTATAGTCACCACTCAAATTTATATCCAGACCATTCATTATGCGGTAGGCAAGACTGGCCTCCACTCCCTTATGTTCGGTCTCGCCAATATTCTCGAATGGTGCCCCAAATGCTGGAGAACTTTTAACGATTAAATCCTCTACCTTGGTCATATATAAGGCCAAACTACCAGCGACCTTACGGGTAGTATATTTTGTCCCTATTTCATAGGTAATCGCCTTTTCAGCCTCAAGATCAGGATTAGCACTACTGCCAACAAACATATCATGGGGATTAGGGATCCTGAATGCCTTGCCTATGGATCCGTAGACATTCAGGTTTTCACTTATCTTATACAAAAGGCTTCCCTTGGGGCTGAATCCATCCATATCCTGGGTTCCGCCGGCATCTGTCTTAGTAGCCCCAGACCAGCTATACCAATCGCCTGTATTATCAAAATCTGCCTTATCCCAGCGAAGACTTAGAATAGCCTCTAATGGCTCAAATATCTTCCAGCTATCCTGGATGTATAGTGCGTATTTAGCAATATCTGTCTGGGTATCGCGATAGAGAGCTGACCAGTTGCATTTATAGTTAGCATCTGAGTGGCAACTGTCTTGTTCAATGTCTTGGTTTTCTAAGTCTCCACCTACAACGAATGAATGCGGGCCGAGAGAAAAATCATACTGTAGACCCACTGCGGTATTATCCACATCAACGTCATAGCACAGGCCGCCAAAACTGAAGGCATAGAATAAGTCATAATCCTTATGATAGTTATACAAATTCACTTTTAGAGACGACTCACCTATGGCTTTTTCAAAAACCAGTCTCTCATAATACTGTTCAATGTCTGAATAATTATACTTATTATAATCTTTCTCGAGGGTAGTTAAATCATCAGCGTCCCACATTTCTTGAGATATGGAACCTGGATATCTCACATCCTTATCGCTTCTGAAAAGAGTTAGATTAATATTGGCATCCAACTCTTCAATAACTTTGCTCATTCTTACCCAGTAATTTCTGATATCGTAATTTGAATTGGCTCTCCATCCATCTGCCTCTTTTCCTTCAACTGACGTTGCAATACTTAGATCTTTCTTCCAGCTTTCTTTACCCATAATCTGACCGTAAAAAGAGTGATGCTTCATACCATATTCACCAAACTTGGTTGATACCTCGGCCTGGGGTTGATACGATGGCTTTTTGGTAATAATATTAACAGTTCCACCTACAGCATTACCTCCCCAAAGTGCTGAACCAGGGCCCATAACCACTTCTATTTTTTCCACATTAGCTAATGGAACCATATCCCAATATATACACCCTGAATCAGGTTGAACCATGGGCATCCCGTCCACTAAAACCAGGATATGACCAAAGCCGTCAGTCCCGTGGTAATGGCCACGCAGGACAACTTTGCCCTGAACCCCGCTTGTACCACCTCCGTAATCATAAAAGGTTATCCCCGGAATTGACTTTAACGCCTCTGCTACAGTAGTGGCACCGGATTTAACAATATCTTCAGAAGTGATTACAGTAATAGTTGCCGGGATTTCTTTGGCCGCCCTCTCTGTCCTGGTGGCGGTAACCACTGTTTTCTCCAGTTCTACTGCCTCCTGTGCCTGTGCGACAGAGGCAAAGGCAAAAACTAAGGCTAATAAGCACAATACCAATTTTAATTGTTTCATCTCTTTCCTCCTTAGTTGCCTGAAAATTGACAATGGCCCTCAGCTCTGGTAGAAAATAAAACTGAGGGGCGGCCCGGAAGAACGCTAACCGGGCCTGCTTCCCACCGGAAAGGCGGTCTCACTCCTTGCCGGGACGGCCGCCTTTCCAACCAATAAATACTATTATCACCTCCCCTTTATAGGATTTTGGATTTTAGATTGCGGCCCGCCCTGGTGCGGACTGGGCCAGGGATTGCGGCTCTAACCAGGATCGCATTGTCAGTCTGTTAATAAAAAAATAGTAGTGATTTAGCCACAAAGACACTAAGATACCAAATTTCTCCTTCGGGCCTTTGTGCCATAGTGGTTGAACTATTAAGAAAAATACGCCTTCACTGATTTCTATCCAAAGATTGACAAAAGAATATTGGTATGTGAATTTACATATAAAGGGCTTAGACATCGTCTGTGCGCTTTTAGCAAAGCCCTTGAAACTCAAAACGAATTTGTGAAATGCCAGTTGCTATCGATACCCTAAATATTTATAGTCGTCTTAAGTCCACCGGGCTCCCTGAAGAATCTGCCAGGGAGATTGCCGAAGTCTTCCGTGAAACCATAGATGAAAAACTCGCCAACAAAAATGACCTGAAGACGACCGAAAGTAATCTTACCAAATATATTGAGTCAGTCCGGGCCGAACTCAAAAAAGATATCGAGTTGCTCCGCTCCGAGCTCAGAAGAGAAATTGCCGAATCCAAGGCCGGTACCATCCGCTGGGTAGCAGGTATGCTGGTTGCCCAGGCTGGGCTAATCGCCACCCTGGTAAAATTACTCTGAGCCATTCCAGATCCCCCCTTCACCACCAATACCAATAAGGATAATACCACCAGGGATAATGCCAGTAAGGGCAGGGGTAATAAACCCTGTCTTTTTTCTCAACAGGCCAAAGGTGGATTTCCCTGGCAGAGATCAGAGGGTAGGTATATTCAATTTCACCCAGACGCTGAATCTTCTTCCCTTTAACCTCCCCGGCCACGGTGACCCTTCTTCCCCCGTTATAGATGGCGACATCTAAGTAACCGGGGTATAAGGCCAGAAACCTTCCCTCAGATTCATCCACATCCTTTGGCCTTCCCTGTATGTCAGCAGGCTTTTGAAGCACCTCGATCATTGTCCCTTCTTTCAGGTTTACCGAGGTTATAATCACCCCACTCCAGAGGACAATTTTACCCTTATATGCTTGAGGGTCTTTCAACACTTCACTGAGAGTTAGCTCCTTTGCTATCTGCTCCCTCAATTGCTTGGAGATTACAGGAGCACAGCCGGCAAAAGAAGAAAGAGCACAGACAAAAAATAAAATACACAACAGCAGATACCACTTGTTGATCTTTGTATCATTTTTCATCATCTTTCGCTTCCATTGAGAACTTAATTCGCTTCGCTCACAATTGGTTGATTCGTTGATTGGTCGAGTGGTTAAAGGACTTTGCGACTCGACTAAAGTCATAGGAATCTCCATAGGTTGTAGAGATTCCGTGACGTTCAATTACCGACAATCCTTTTCAGTGGTCAGTAGCCAGTGATCAGTGATCAATTGCTAATTGCTAACTATTGATCCTATCTGCTTCAATACCGCTTTAGCCATCTTACGCTGCTTGGGAAAGTGGGTTGCCTTTTGAAACGCACTCCTGGCAGCGTCTTTCTTACCCATTTGAAACGCGCAATAGCCCATCATCAGATATGCCCTGCCATTTTTGGAATCGAGGCGAGCACTTTGATCAAAGGCATCATAGGCTTTGTCGTAATTCTCTTCTTCGTAGAGCACCTGGCCCAGCATAAGCCAGAGCTTAGCTGTTGGTTTTTTCTCCAATGCCCGGTTTAATGCATCTATGGCTTTAGCGGGTTTGTGTGCACCGATATATGCCGAGGCAAGTTTTTCATAAACAGCCGGGTTACTCTCCATATGAACGGCCTTTTCATAGTATTCAGCCGCCTTCAGGGGCACTCCGACAGCATTGTTGAGATCACCAAGCAGCATGAGGTCCTTCAGGCTTATGGATGTCAGATATGAGTGGATAGTTAGTGCGGCTAAACCATTTTTATAATCGGTTTGCTGTAGATGAAGCTGCGCCAGGATCTTCCACCAGCGGGGGTCAGCTCCGTTTTTATCAATCAGCTTGCGGACGACCGAAAATGCGTTTTCTTTAAGTCCCAGATCCATGTACACCTTTAACAATGCTTCAAGCCACTCTGTCTTAGGGGAGGCTATCTCACCTGATACGAGACGCTCCAGATGCGGCAGGGCCTTTCTCTCCTTTTTTGCCATGATATAGGAAACAGCCGCATAATAGAGCAGGGCCGGGTCCTTTTTCTCGTTGACTTCATACGCTTTCAACAGGGAATCTCCCGCTTCATCGTACTGTTTTATGTCGAAGTAGATCTTGCCCATATTTTGCCATGCAGCAGCAAATGCCGGGTATAAATTGGCAGCAGCCCTGTAATGCGGCAGGGCCTCTCTATCTTTACCCGCCATGGCGAGGGCGTTGGCTAAGGTGAATTCCACAAGATAGTGTTTTTTTTGGGGGTTCTTCTCAATGAATTTCTTAAGGCATCCCTGTGCCTTCAGGTAGTCTTTCTTCTCCATCAACTGCTGGGCCTCATAGACAATTTTTTGAACCTTCGGTGTCAATTTTGGGGCTTTGCTTTCAGCCGATGCCGGGGAAAAAAACACAACTATAAGCTGAAAGCTCAAAGCTGAAAGGAAGAAATTTTTTATCGTCATAGCTTTGAGTATTCGGTTTTGAGTTTTGAATTTTAGCTTCACGCCTCTTCCATCTCGAATTCAATCGTCGTAACAACCCAGGTAGCAACGGCATGGCCACGAACTTTGCCCGGGGAGAATCTCCACGAAGGAAGGGCCTTGAGCACGCTGTCATCAAAAATCCCGGGCGGCGTCGACTTAAGAATCTTGATGTTGTTCACATAACCCTTTTCATCTACCAGGAATTTAACCTCTACCTTGCCGGTGATGTTAAGTCGCCTGGCGCGGTAGGGATAGATGGGCTTCATCTTGAAAATCGCCGTGGGCATTTGGTCCACCTCGGCCTGGTCATAAAAGTCTTTAAATGGAAATATAGTAGGGCCCCTGGCTGGTGGGGCTACGGGCATACCCCCTGTGAGCTTAGGATTTATCTCAAAGCTCAGGCGTGGCATCTCCATCTCTATTTTGGGCTTCGCTGCCATCTTATGCTGAAGTCTGACCGTAGGAATGACCTTTTTGGGAGGTTTTTTCTCGGGCAGTTTTTCTTCTTTTTCGGGCGGTGGTGGCTTTGGGGGGCTGATCTGCACCAGATTTACAGGGATAATGGTCTCAAGATCGCTTTTACTCAACTCGCCTTGTACGAAAAGGGGCAGCAGGGCAAACAAGAAGATATTGACCAGCAGAGCAACCACTGGAGCTGTAAAAAGCCTCCTGTCAACCGTAATGTTCATTTACCACCGGAACGTTTCAGATTCTTGTATTGTTACTGAATAAATCCGAAATCCGAATATCGAAATCCGAAACAAATCCGGAATTCAAAATTCGGATCACCAAAACTTTATTAGGTTTGTTGGGCCTCCTTACGACACATCTTGATTCGCATAACAAAATTTTTCATGCATTGTCCCAATCCTACTACCCTTCTCCGGCCGACTTTAAAGCTGCAATACTGACATTCTTGGCTCCGGCCAGGCGGCATTGGTCCATCACCTGAATGACCACGCCAGTTTGGCTTGCCTTGTCTGCCACAATAACCACAGCCCCCTCGGGGTTTTCCGCCAAACATCGCTCAATATGCGGCCGAACGCTTCGAACGTCAATTTGCTTTCTTTCCAAAAAAACCCGGCCATCGGCAGAGATTCCAATAAGGATGTTCCCCTTTTCCTTGAGGGCCGCGGTGGAAGCCGTGGGACGTTGAACATCGATGCCTGTTTCCTTTACAA
>QMMV01000056.1 GCA_003647435.1 Deltaproteobacteria bacterium
CTGCTTCATTCAGGCGCTTCCTTGTAAATTTCATCCCCATTTCTTCAAGCGTATCTCCTGCATCGTGGAGACCTGCCGTGTCAATCAGCCTGAGCGGTATCCCTTTGATGTTGACGGTTTCTTCGATGAAATCTCGCGTGGTTCCCGGGATAGTCGTCACAATCGAGCGCTCCTTTTGAAGAAGTTGATTCATCAAGCTTGACTTACCCACATTGGGACGTCCAACAATAATGGCCGAAATTCCATCGCGGTAGATATGCCCTTCGTCGTAGTTTGCCAATAGTGATTCAAGTGGCGCAATCACTCCCTGTTCCACTTTTTCGGCAAAGTTTTCTGGTTGAATGATCTCTTCCACATCCTCAGGAAAATCTATAGCGGCTTCTACCTCGACAAGGACTCCCTTGAGAGAATCTCGTGCGGCCTCTATGGTTTTAGAAAGGTCTCCTTTCAACTGGCGGGTGGCAAGCTCAAGGCCCTCTTTTGTTTGAGCAGAGACTACTTCAATCACCGCCTCGGCCTGGCTCAGGTCAATGCGGCCGTTGAGAAAAGCGCGCATGGTAAACTCACCCGGTTTCGCGAGGCGCGCTCCTTGCTTTAACACCAGCTCTAAGATGGTGTAAAGCCCGCACCTGCTCCCGTGGGCCTGGATTTCCACCACATCCTCTCTGGTGTAAGTGTGGGGTGCCCTCATGATGGTGAAGAGGACTTCATCTATGGTTTTTCCGGTTCCGGGATCAGTGACGTGGCCATAATACAGGCGGTGGGACTTAAGACAGGATGCATCCCTTACCGGGCGCAAGAGAGGTAGGGCCATACGGATTGCCTCAGCCCCGGAAATCTTTACCACACCGATACCGCCTGCGCCGGCAGGGGTGGCAATAGCTGCTATTGTATCGGTCCCTTCCCTTTTCAGCACTCCATCACTCCGGTACGCCATGGAGGGGTACCATCTACTTTTGCCTCCGTGGTGGGAAGATTACCAGTTTTTTCAATAAGCCCGAGCCCATGCTTTGAGTGCGGACGTCAGGATCATCTTTTAGAGCAATGTGGACGATTCTTCGCTCAAAGGCGCTCATCGGGCTGATGGTGGCAGGCTTGCCTGAGAGTTTTACTCTGTCTGCCAACCGAAGTGCAAGTTGAGTCAATGATGCCTTCCTGCGCGCGCGGTAGCCTTCGACATCGATCGAGATACGGATTGGAGTTTTCTTTTTCTTGTGCACAATCTTTTGTACTATGTATTGCAAGGCGTCCAGAGTTCTACCATGTTTTCCAATCAAGAGCGCGGAGTTGGCTCCTTCTACCGAGAGGTTTATAATGTCTGGTTGAGAATCGACCTGAACCGTGGCGCCATCGTTTATATGAGAAATAATTGCCTCTAATGTGCTTTTTGCTGTCTGAGCCACCTCTTCAGTTTTGTCTGCTGGAAGGATTTCCGGTAAATCCCGGCCTTTTTGCCCTTCTGGCAACCTTACTTTTATCTTGGCTTTCTTTGAGCCAACCAGCCCGAATATCCCGGTCGATCCATGGGAAATCACATCGAATTTGAGCTGGTCTTCGGGAAGGCTTAGCTTTTCACATGCCTTTTTGACAGCATCTTCTTTTGTTTTGCCTTCAAATTCATATTCAACTCCCATATGATCCTCCCTTATTGTGTCGTTTTCTTTGTTATGTAATACTGCTGAATCATTGAAAGAACATTGTTTACCAGCCAGTACAGGACAAGCCCGGAGGGAAAGTTTATGAATATAAACGTGAAAAGGATCGGCATGAACAACATTATCTTTGCCTGCGCCGGGTCGCCTGGTGGCGGGGACATCTTTTGCTGGAAAAACATCGAAATGCCCATAATGATAGTAAGCATTGGGATCCCGTAGGGCGGTGCCATCAGCGGCACCTTGAAGTTGAAGGTGAATAAACGGTCCGGTGCCGACAGGTCGTTAATCCACAAGCAAAAGGGGGCATGTCTCAATTCAATAGCCTCGTACAACATCTTGTAGAATGCAAAAAATACCGGAATTTGTAAAATCATGGGCAGGCATCCCCCTAAAGGGTTTACCTTATAAACCTTATACAGGTTCATCAATTCTTTGTTCATCATCTGTTTGTCGTCTTTATATTTTTCCCTTATTTCAGCCATCATGGGTTGTAACCTTTTCATTTGGTCCATGGACTTGTAGCTCTTGTTGCTCAAGGGCCAAAACAACAGTTTCGTAAGCAACGTAATGATTATAATGGCGACTCCATAGTTTGGAATATACCGATACATGAAGGTCATCAGATAGAATAATGGTTTGGCTATGATATCGAAAAAGCCGAAATCAACCATCTTCTCAAGACCTGATCCTGCCTGCTTGAGAGATTGAATACTTTTCGGGCCAAAATACAGGTTGTAAAGGTAGATTCTCTCACTTTTTGGTAGAACAGGCTCGGAAGGAGCCTCATATGTGGTTTCAAGGACACCTTTTGGCCCCATATGAAGACTCATTGCTGCCTTGCGTACCTTCTCCGGGGTAATAGCTGATACAAAATACAGGTCCTCATAAGCGATCCACCTTATGTTACCTTCGTGGTAGTTTTCACTTGCAATTTTCTTCAATTTGATTTCTTTCAAGTTATCATCGATAAGGGCGGCAGGTCCGGAAAAAACATATCTGGACTTTTTGTCCTGATTCACCTTGTTTCTCAAAGAAAGCATCAGCTTTTTCCCTATGCTCCTTGAGGAAAGATTCTTGATCGTTACTTTAAGGCCTATCTTATAAGTATTCGGCAAAAAGGAATATGTTTTCAAAATAGTGACTCCATCAGGGGAAATCCAGGTAAAGGTTAAGCTCTTTTCGGCTTTGGTTGCATCTATATGGTCGGAGTCTGTCTCCGCCCGGAATACAGCATGGTCTAATTGAGGCAAATCTTCTTCAGGCAAAGAGAGCCGCGGGGTATATTGCATCTCGCCGGGCAGCCGGATAAGCTGCTTCATGGGAGAATCAGCGGCTAGAGATTCCCTGTATTTCTTAAGTTTGAAACTCCGAAAACCTGCACCTTTTTCTGTAAGTTCTGCTTCATACAATCCTGTTGAGACAGTAATCTTCCGTACCGGCCGTTCTGCTCTCGGCGCAATTGCCTTCTCAACCGATGGCTTTTCCGGCAGGGTCCTGACAGCCTTCTCCTTTGGAGGTTGCTGGCCCTGAACCACCTCGGTTTTCCCCTCGGGCTGTTTCTCGGGAACCGGCACCTTTTTTACGAAGAGCGCCTGGTATACGAAAAATACCAAGAAAGATAAGACAATGGCGACTAACATCCTCAATTCCATGTGCATGTGGGAAAAATCTCCTTTTCGACTAATTGTATCACCTTGGCCTTTTCAAAAAGCGGACATTTTCAAAAATCTAAACTGATACGGCTAATTGAACTAACTGAACAACTCGACCGTTTTTTGACCCGGCGATTCGATCAATTACTGACCCGGGGACTCGACAAGTTCCAGGGCTAAGTTCAGTCCTGAGCCTCTCGGAACTACGGAACGGGATCAAACCCGCCGGGGTGAAAGGGGTGGCACCGTAGGATTCTTTTCACCGCCATCCAACTTCCTTTTAAGGCGCCATAGCGCTGGACAGCCTGGTAGGTATACTCGGAGCAAGTTGGATAGAAGCGACATGCCGGTGGGAACAGTGGTGAAAGGATATATTGATAGGCCCTAATGAGTGTTAGAAGTATTACCCTCATGCTTATAACCCCGTGCAATCTCGCAAAACATATCTTCCAGCACCTGAGAGATTTCCTGAGAGGACAAACTTGCAGCTCCAGGTCTTGCTATGACATGTATATCGTAACTGTTATTGAATAGAGCCTTACTCAAACGAAAACGTTCACGCACCAGACGCTTAATCCGATTCCGTACCACTGCGCTGCCGACTTTCCTGCTTGCCGTGACCCCCAAGCGCAAATTTCCAAACCTGTTTCGACTGTATACTATGAGAAAATGGTCTTTTTGAATCCTCGCGCCATATTTGGATAATCTCTTAAAATCAGCCCGCTTTAATATCCGCTCTGTTTTTTTCAGAGAAAAAGCGCTCAGGGTCTTTTCACCCATTTACACGGTCAAGCGGCGCCTGCCTTTGGCACGGCGCCGATTGATAATTTTTCTTCCCTGCTTTGTGGACATCCTTTTCAGGAATCCATGTGTTCTGACTCGCTTAATTCTGCTCGGCTGATAGGTTCTTTTCATAAAGCACTTCCTTTACAACCTCGATATTTGAACCAATTAAAATCCTCGTAGCAATTTAGGTATCAGTTTAGATTTTTGAAAATATTATTGCGGATGGCCTGTCCGTTCCGTATGTCTGTTTTTTAAAAGAGCTAATGTGTTACAAATCATTGAATCTCTAAACTCATTAAAAAAACACAGTATTCAGGCTTTGTCAAGGCATTTGCCCTCTTTTCTGACGAAGACTACTTCATGCCACTTCTGAATCCCTGTAAAGTAAAGCCCCGTTCTTATCTTCACTGTATCGATCCCTTTTACCCTGGCCAGCATATCTCGGTAGGCCATTAATTGAGGGCGGTAAAGGTCTGTCTCGCGTGCTAAAAACTGGGCTTCTTTTTCGGTCTCTTCAGGTCTTGAAGTCTTAAAATCAATGATCCACCAGTAATTTTCATCTTTTCTGACAAAATCAAGAATACCCGTTCGGATTATGTTGGATTTCTCAACTGCTTCAATGGCCCATTCACTTTCTGCTGCAGGGCGGCTCCGGTCTAACAACCACTTAAAAAACGGCTCTTTCAGGCAGGCGAGCAATTCCGCTTCGATCTCGGAAGCGACAACGCTGGCGCGATCAGGGTTCAGCCCCTCGCCAATTAGTGCTGTAGTTATCCTGTCCGCTCCCGGGAGTTTTCCCTGGTGCCAGAGCGATTCGATGAGGCGATGAGTCACGGTTCCTCTTATTGTCGCACAGTGTCTATCGGCATCAGCCCATGGCAACTCTTCCGCCTCGATAGCCCGGCTGCTGAGTCCCGAAGGGCTCTCAAGACGATAGGGTATTTGTTGTGGCTCAAAAGAGGCGGGGGGCGGCAGAGAGAGTTTCTTTTTACTCTTTTTTGACGAGACTGGAAGGCCAGACGGATTCAAAAACGTAGGGATTGATTCCGCGGACTCCTTCATTGTGTGATTAAGTATCCACCTTAGGGCGGAATTTTCTGGCCCATTAATCCTATCACGTCTCTTTTGTGCCACGCCACTGAGGAATAACTGCTTTTTGGCCCGCGTCATGCCTACGTAAAGCTCTCGTTTCAGTTCCCCCAGCTTGCGGCCATCGGCAAGGTGCTTTAAACAACCGTAGGCAGGTTCTGGTTTTCCCAGCCTCCGATCTTGGCCCATAGCGATGAGTGGCAGTGCCGATTTTCCTGGAGAACGTTCCAGTAGATACGGAGGAGGTTTGCCGGCAGCCAATGGACACCAGTCCAGAAAGGGAAGAAAGACTACGTCGAACTGAAGGCCTTTGGCGCCGTGTACCGTCATCAAATTGACTCCTGTGATAGGGGCATCCGGCGCTTCGGGGGCATAAAGGTTTTCAAGGCAATTGCCAAGGCGCACGAGGGTTTCCTCGGGTATGCCTGTTTCAATCGATTCGAGTATTTGAAAAAAGCGTCGACAGTTTGCCACACCCTCGGGGCCGAAGCACGCAGCTACCTTTTCAGGCCCTTCAAGGGCCATCCACACTTCTTGTACTACCCGGGCCAGGGAATCCCTGCCGAGACGTTGTAGGCCTCTCTTGAGAGCGCTCTGGAGCCTGCGTATCTCCGGATGTTTTTCCGCTGCAAGCTTGAGCTTGAGAGGCCATGGAGCAGGCGCCATGTGGGCAATCTGCAACAACACACCGGCATCTGCCCATGTCCAGGGAGACCTGGCAAGACAGGCCCATGCCAGGTCATCATGGGGTCGGCATAAGGCTGCAGTCAGCTCATAGAGGCACATGACCTCTGGGCATTGGCAGATCTTAAGCCCTTCTTTTACACGGAGGGAAATTTCGTTCTCCCGTAATGCCTTCAGATAGTACTGTAATCGGTTTCGGGCAAACAATAGTATGCCGATGGAAATAGGCTCGGTCTGTTTGGTAACAACCTCTTTAACTGTTCGAGCAAGCCACAGGGCCTCTGCCTCTTCCGGGACAGCAACTGCAGAATCCTTAAAAAAGAGGTTCAGGGAGACAGGTAGTGATTCTTCTTTGAGCGGTTTTTGCTCACAAGCTGTTGAGGGCTGGAAAGGGACCTCGTCAAAAGCTTCATCCGGGCTCGCCATAACGGTATCACCGAAAAGCGTGTTTATATATTTGACAAGGGAGTCCGTGGAGCGAAAGTTGGCCTTAAGCTGGATGTTGTTTACAGGAAGGATGCCCTGGCCTGAAAGAGGTATCCCCTCTTTTGCCTCAAGAAAAAGGCGGACTTCAGCCTTCCTGAAGGCGTATATCGACTGTTTTGGGTCTCCTACAAGAAAGACGGTTCGTCCATCACCTGGAATCCATCCGGCGCACAAGCGCTGGATGAGAATCCACTGGCTGCGGCTTGTATCCTGGAATTCATCCACAAGGAGATGTTGAATCCGATGGTCCAGAAAGAGCTGGAGATCACTGACGTGATCGTTGCTTAAGACCTTGAGAGCGGCCTGTTCAAGCCCCACAAAGTCAAGGACGTGTCTCTGTTGACATCTTCTTTCATGAACCCTGATTGCCCAGGCCACCAATATGATGAGATCTGCCAGGGCATTGATATCTGTAGGGGGGGCTCCGGGTTCCGGAAGCCCCTTTAACCTCCGAAGCATGTTAGTCACATCGCCTGGAAGCTCCTTTATCCTGTCGGCCCAGGGAGTGGCTGAAAACCCTTTGTAAAACCCGCCGGTAGCAGGACCAAATCTTCGTCGTGGTTTTCCGTCCTGCGTCGTTAGCGCTTCTGCTATAACCTGCCAGGGAAAGAGGTCTGACCACGATGTGCCGGGAAGGACTTCAGGGAGCGTCTCAGCGTTTGGCGCACCTTTTCTCTTCAGGAAACGATGGAAGGCCTCCCAGTTTTTCCCCAGCTGGGTGTGCCTGAATTTCCCTGAAGCCTCTTCGAGAAAAGTTGTAACGAGTTCTTCGAGACCTTTAGTCAGATTTTCCTCAAGGGCTGAGACGTTTCGAAAGCTTCCAGCAACCCGAACCAGATAAAGGAAGATGTCTCTTCTTGTTATCAGATCTTTTAACTCGTCTATCAGGGCGGGAAGGCGATTGTTAAGGCGCAGGAGACGATTTTCAAAAGCCTTTCGCTCAGGGGTATCTTCCGGCAACAAAAGCAGCTTACGGATGGCCTCCCGAACAGATTCCTCAATAAATAGGTCCTGTTCTCCCTCCTCGATGACGAGGCTGCCGGGTGAGGCGCCAGCCTCAAGGGGGGCACGTCTTGCCAGCATGCTGCAGAAACCGTGAAACGTCATCACCTGAAGTGCGTCTGGAGAAAGCAGCAAGAAACGCCGATCTCTGTGATGTGCGAGGGCTTTTCTGGCATATTCAAGCATCATTGTCTCGATGTCGTTTGCAGGCGGTACGCCTTGCTCCACCTTCTGAAAGAGACCTGCAATACGGATTTTCATCTCGCCCGCCGCTTTGTTTGTGAAGGTGAGAGCCAGGATCTCGTTGGGATGCCTCACTGCGGTCAGAAGCTTAATAAATCGAGCCACAAGGAGCGTGGTCTTACCTGAACCGGCCGGGGCCTCCACGTGATGGCTCTGGCTAATATCAAGAGCAAGCTCTCTTTGTTCCTTATCGGGTGGCAAGTTCATCACAAATTACCAAAAGCGTATCACTTTAGCCCTTTCAAAAACAGACATAAGGAGCGGACAAGCCATCATGCAGGTTTCGGCTTTCGGATACCTGAAACCTGTATACTGTTTTTCTTGCGCTCGGTTACCTGCCTTCCGGCAGGCGGGTGCTCGAGTTTGAGACGGTTTACCCCTTACTTGCATCAGTTGCGAGGAAGATGTGCCATGTCCTTTGTTTTCCAACAACGTGGTTTCTAATCGGAGTGTCCGCATGCTCATCGCGTCTATTTTTCAAAAGAGCTGAAATGTTACAAAAATAGTAACACTTTAGCTCTTTTACAAAACAGACATACGGAACGGACAGGCCATCCGATTGGAGACCGTCTCAAACTCAGACAGAGAGCCAGTCTCCAATCGGATGGTCTGTCCGCAATAATATTTTCAAAAATCTAAACTGATACCAAAAATATCAATAGAGGATTTAAAAGCTGTAAGCAACGAGAAAATTTTGTGGTGGAGATGAGACCGACATGAAGACCCATTACAAGGACTTCAGAGAATTCATCACGGTGCTTGAAGAAGGGGGGGTTTAGGCACATCCGTCACCCGGTCTCAGCCCATCTTGAGATCAACAAGATCACGGGTATCAATTTGCGTTATCGAAAACATGGGCATCATAATCTGTGATGCATTTTTGTTAAAGTTTTTGGTAGATGTTCCGATAAAGGTATCAGGGGAGTGGTGCGCATGACTATAACTACCTATCAAATGGACAACGTCTTGAGGGCGTATGGCAAGCAACTAAGCCTCGGCAGGCGAGCAGCGCGAAACAAGGAAGTTGCAAGACCAAAATGTTCAGACAGCATCACAATCTCTGCTGAAGGGCGGCGACGGGCCATTATTGAGAAAGTAACGGCCGATGTTGTTGAAAAAATAACCCGGTACGGGCCACGAGATGGCATAGAACAGAAAGTGTTCAAGCAACTTGAAGATGAATATGGAAATAAACTTGAATTGAAAGAAGATAATTCCGGGCAACTCTTCAGGGTTGTTGACAGGCAAAGTGGAGAAGCAACTAAGACACTGTCTATTGATGATTCCAGATTTCTCAAGAATCGCCTCGAAGAAATTACCAAGA
>QMMV01000057.1 GCA_003647435.1 Deltaproteobacteria bacterium
CAAAAAAACTATCAAGAGACCCATTCTGGATCAAGGATGCTGACTGATACCTACCGCATATCCCCAGTAAGTCAACTTCGTTCACCCCGTATCAAAGGGGGTAATGATTCAACGCTGCTGCGCCTTCTGGTTTTACCACGACCATATTTTCCAGACGAACCCCCCCGCGCTTCGGGATATAAATACCGGGCTCAACAGTGGTGACCATGCCCACCTCAAGAGTCATTGGCCGATGCGGGCTCAAATGCGGTTTTTCGTGGACGGCGAGTCCTACGCCATGCCCCAGGCCGTGGCCGAAGTAATCACCAAAGCCCTTTTCAGTGATATAATCCCGCGCAACCCCGTCAACCGCCTGCGTGCTCACTCCTGGCTTTATCGCCTCAATGGCTAAAAACTGGGCGTCTTTGACGACCTGGTAAACGGTTTTAAAAAAGGGGTCGGGTTCACCTAAAAAAAGCGTCCGGGATATGTCCGAACAGTAGCCATTCAAACGCACTCCCCAGTCAAACAGTATCGGCTCCCCTACGCTAACAGACCGATCTGTCGGCACGGCATGAGGAAAGGCCGAATTGGGACCTGAGGCAACAATCGGAGGGAAGGCAAGGGCTTCGGCCCCCTGTTCACGCAGCTCTTTTTCTAATGCCCAGGCAAGTTCCTTTTCACTCACTCCGGGGCAGAGATCGGAGGCGATCGTCTCGAACACAGTCTCAGAGAGGGCAAGGGACTTGCGTATGGCCTCAATTTCTCCTTCCTCCTTAATCATCCGAATCTCTTCTATGATGTTTTCAGTGGGAACAAGAGAAACAGATATGCGGGCCTTTTTCAGCTCTTCCTTCAATCTTTGAAACTGCAGACAGGACAGGCGCGCACTTTCAAAACCGAGGCGCTTGGTGCCGAGAGCCTTCATGATTCCCGGAAGGGCGCAGGCAAGGCCCTCCTTGTATTGACAGATTTCAAAATCATCGATCTCAATCCGGGCCTGCTCTAAGTACCTGGAATCAGTGGCAAGCAACTGTCGGTCGCCGGTAATGAAAAGGGCACCGGCAGACTCATCAAACTGGCCGTCTTCTGCCGTAAATCCGCTCAGGTACCTCCGGTTTTCCCCTTGCAGAACCATAAACGTGTCAAAGGGTTGTTCTTGTACTTTCTCCCTGAACCTGGCGAGTCGTTTCTTTGTGATCTCTGCCAAAAGGATCCCCCCTGTGTTATGGGTCATTTGTCACTGGTCATTGGTGGCTTCGCTCAGTCAATTGATGGGTTTCGTCTCTCAAACCAATCTATGTGCTACGTGCTGGTCATTTGTCAGTTGTTACCTCAAGTCTTGAGCTTTGAGCTTTTTTAACACTTTAGCTCTTTTAAAAAACAGACATACGGAACGGACAGCCTATTCGCAATAATATTTTCAAAAATCTAAACTGATACGAGCTTTTTAACCCTGATTCCTAACAGATCAGACCAACTGGTGTCAACATCAGGACCGATGTATTTATTAGTAAAAGGCTTGACAAGAGCGGCACTTCAATAATAATTCCCCAATGAAGCAGTTTGGGATAACGGTAATTACAGAGAGGCAACTTGGTCTGTTCTGAAGGCGAAAAAAAGGTAAACATGCTCATTCGCAAGGGTGTGAAGATCCCTATGCCGCAAACTGTCCTGATTGCAGACGATGTTGTGCTCGACCGGATTGCCGGCGAAGGAGTGGTTATCTATCCGGGGTGCAGGATATTCGGGGAAAAGACCCTGATAATGCCTGGAGCCAAACTCGGCCATGATGGGCCGGTTACTGTAGAAGATTGCCAGATAGGGACCGACGTTGAACTAAAAGGGGGGGTCTTCCAGCGGTCTGTCTTCCTTGAGAAGGTAACCATGGGCTATGGTGCCCAGGTCAGGGCCGGCTGTATTCTTGAAGAAGAAGCAAAGGGGGGCCACACCGTGGGTCTTAAGCAAACAATCCTCTTCCCCTTTGTTACTCTGGGAAGTCTCATAAATTTTTGCGATTGTTTCATGGCCGGGGGCACAAGCCGCACGAACCACAGCGAAGTCGGCAGTTCTTATATACATTTTAACTATACCCCCAATCAGGACAAAGCAACTCCAACTTTGATCGGGGACGTGCCAAGAGGGGTGATGCTGAATCAGCCTCCCATCTTTCTCGGCGGCCAGGGAGGCATTGTCGGCCCGGTGCGGGTGGAATATGGCACGGTCATAGCTGCCGGGGTGGTTCACCGAAAAGATGCTTTTGGTAAAGGGAAACTCTTGCTGGGGCACGCGCCTGTTAACAGAGCAACCATGCATTACCCGGGGATGTACCGGAACGTAAAGTATCGTGTGATCAATAACATTAATTACATTGCAAACCTAATGGCTCTCAAGCAATGGTACATAGGAGTCCGCAGCCCATTCTTCAAAACTGATTCCATGGGGGAGATGCTCTATGCGGGGGTTCTGGAGAAGCTTGAGATGGCCTTAAATGAACGGATCAAACGCTTCAAGACGCTTGCCGAAAAAATGCCTGAATCCGCTGCTGAGTATCGAAAGGTTATGAAAACAAAGGCCGATGATACCATCCTCAGACAAAAACAGGCGCTGTTTGACAGATGGCAGGATCTTGAAGCGCTCTTTACACGGTATCGGGGATACGAGGGAGACGCATCCAGGAGAGAGCCTTTTCTTGAAAAGATCGCGAATCTTATCAAAGAAAAAGGCTGTAACTACCTGCCGGTCATCCGGTCCCTTGATAAAACCTGGTCGGCTAAAGGAACAAAATGGCTGCAAGGTATTGTTGATACCATTAACCAGGAGGCCTTTGAACTCCTGCCTTCTTACAAGGTGAAATAGAAAACAGAAATGGGCAGGCTCTTCGGCACAGATGGGATCAGGGGCAGGGCTAATGAGTATCCGATGACCCGGGAGATGGCAGTAAAGATCGGCCGGGCTGCGGCCACTGTGCTTGGACCGGAAGGGGGGAGGGCGCAGATTGTTATCGGCCGCGACACGCGAAGCTCCGGCCGGTTGCTTGAGGAAGGACTCGTTGCAGGTATATGCACATTAAGGGGCAACCCTCTTTTAGCCGGGATCTTGCCCACTCCGGGCGTGGCATTCCTGACAAGAGAGATGAAGGCAGATGCAGGAATTGTTATTTCGGCTTCCCACAATCCGCATCAGGACAACGGAATCAAGATCTTTAACAGATCCGGATTAAAGCTTTCACGTGAGGCAGAACTTAAGATTGAACATCTTGTCTTAGACAAAAACATAGCTGTTTCCCCTGAGGAATCAACCTGGTCGGGCAAGACATACCAAGTCGAGGATGCCTCCTTTCAGTATGTCGATTTCTTAAAACATGTACCCGGACATGAAACCATTCAGGGGCTGAGTCTCGTAATCGATTGTGCCAATGGGGCCACATTCCAAGTAGCCCCTCTGATCTTCACCGAGCTGGGGGCGAAAGTTAAGACCCTTTTTGCAAATCCTGACGGGAAGAATATCAACGACAACTGTGGTTCTGAATACCCGCAGTGTCTTGCCCGGGAGGTGGTGAGGGCCAAAGCCGACATTGGTTTTGCCTTTGATGGAGACGGAGACAGAGTAATCGCCATTGATGAGCGGGGCAACGTAGTGAGAGGGGATCAAATACTGGCCGTCTGTGCATGGGCGATGAAAGCAGATGGCAGGCTTGCCAATAACACGGTTGTAAGCACGGTGATGAGCAACATCGGCCTTAAGCTCACGCTTAAAAGATTGGGCATAGTCCATGTAACAACCGACGTCGGAGATAGGTACGTTTTAGAAGAAATGGTTAACAGGGGGGCCTGCCTTGGCGGAGAGGACTCCGGACATATCATATTTTTAGATCATCAGACTACAGGAGACGGCATTCTCACGGCCCTCAGGCTTGCAAACACAATGAAAAGATCTGCAAAACCTCTCTCAGAGCTTGCTACCATCATGAAGATCTTCCCCCAGTGTCTGATTAATGTGGAAGTAAAAGCGAAGCCACCTCTTGAGATGGTGCCCGAGATTGCTACTGCCGTTGAGCGTGCGAAGACAGTCCTGTCAGATCGGGGCAGGGTTCTGGTCCGCTATTCCGGTACCCAACCCATGTGCCGCATAATGGTTGAAGGCCCTACACGTGAAGAAACGGAGAGCCTTTGCCGGCAGATTGCTGAAGTAGTGAGGGAAAAGCTGAGTTAGGAGCACTGTGTTAATGATCACCGGATACCCTTTGGAAAAAATCTTTAAAACGGCACTCAAAAACGGGGGCTCTTTCGCCGATCTATATCAGGAATCGAGCGAAATCAGTTCCGTTGTTTGTGATGACAACAAGATCGAGAAGGTTATCACCGGCACGGATACCGGCATCGGCCTTCGAGCCATTGCCAACCTCAAAACCTCATATGCCTATAGTAATTGCTGCAATGAGACAGGCATCCTCGATCTTGCAGATGCGTTGGCCAACGGGGTGAATCCCGATTCAGAGGCAACCATTGCCAGAACTTACAGTCTGCAACAACCCGTAGACTTCCACATACGTATCCTTCCTAACACTGTCGATACAGGCAGAAAAGTTGCCATTGTCCGTGAGGCCAATGCGGCGGCCCGCGCTGTTGACCCGCGTGTTCGCCAGGTGAAAGTCCTTTACAGTGATAAACATCAGAGGCTTGCTATTGCTAATTCAGAAGGACTCTTGGTAGAGGAAGAACGTACTTATACACTTTTTTTTGTGCACGTGGTGGCAGCTGACAAGAATATTATTCAAACCGGATATGAACCAGTCGGGGGCTTGATCGGGTTTGAACTGTTTGATCAGGTAGACGTCGTCAATGTAGCAAGAACCGCTGCCCGCCGGGCGGTTCAGGCCCTTGAGGCAAGAGAAGCCCCCAGCGGTATGATGCCCGTTATACTTTCAAGTGAGGCCGGCGGCACCATGATACATGAGGCAGTCGGCCATGGCCTTGAGGCGGACCTGGCACTGGAAGGGCTTTCCGTTTACACCAATCGTATTGGGGAAACTGTAGCATCGCCCCTTATCACAGTGGTTGATGATGCCACCTTGGCTGGCAAGCGGGGCTCCTATGGATATGACGATGAAGGCGTTCCGGCACAAAGAACGCTCCTTGTGGAAAAAGGGATCCTTAAAGGCTATCTTTGCGATCGCCTTTATGCAATGAGGTTTGACATGATCTCCACAGGAAACGGCCGCAGACAGTCCTATAAACATCATCCCATTGTCCGCATGTCCAATACTTTTATCGCACCGGCGGAGGAATCCCCTGATACAATCCTGCGGAACACACCGGAAGGGATACTCGTAAAAAAGATGGGAGGCGGCCAGGTGAATACCGTAAACGGCGATTTTGTCTTCGAGGTGAGTGAAGGTTACCTTATTCGAAACGGGGAGATAGGCGACCCTGTTCGTGGCGCCACTCTCGCCGGCAATGGTCCGCAGGTGCTCCAATCCATCGACAGGGTCGGAAATGACCTCGGATTCGGCATTGGCACATGCGGCAAGGATGGTCAAGGAGTACCCGTAGCCGATGCGCAGCCCACACTCCGGATCCCCGAAATAGTCGTCGGGGGGACTTCTCAAAAATAGGAATGGATCCTATCGTTCAAGTCAGCCCTCTAACTACCAGCTTTTACAAGCAGATCCTTTCCCTAAAAGATGTTGGACCAGAACACCGGATCCACTGTCTTCTCCCATGAAGCGGGAAAAACAAATAAGATAAGGGTTCCCAGTCATATACCTTGGGGCCTTGTGTCTCTTGAAAATCCCCGCCGCCCTGCCTCAAGCGCGGTCGGGTCGTCCACACAGGATCTCGTGGCTTTTTGGCCCACAATTAAAGAGGAGGTCAAAGGCAGAAAGATCGTGGATAAAATCTCCCCAAAGTTGAGGATAAACAGGCGAAGGCGGCCTGAAAAACTTCAGTTCAATGCCGGCATCTGCAAATGCTCGCCCATCAAGATATTTTTTCGCGGCAAATTGGGCAAGGTATTGAGACGCGCCCACTTCCCGGCAGATCCCGGTTAAAAGCTCGTCCCCCTTGCCTCTGATACCAAGATCGGACTGCAATATCAATGAAGTCTCGATTTTTAAATGTTTTTTCAAGTACTTGATGACCATTAGATTGAGATTAGCAAGTCTTTCAAATCGACCCGAAAACATTTCCTCAACCACATCGATATGCTCGCTGAAATATGGGGCGTTTGCATAAGAAGTTTTAAGGCTTTCAAGATGTTTTTTCCTCCAGTTACCGTTATAGCAGATTTTAACCTCGCTGATGTTTTGTAAACTCAGCCCCTTTTTCCAAACAGGGATCGTGATCCAGAGAGTGCCCTGGTCATTTTTGAATCGATTTCTGCTTATCCAGGTTGTTCGCAGCGGGAATTGAACCTTATCCAGGAGAACCATGGCATCTGAAAGACGGGCCTTGTAGAAAAAGCCTGGAAAAGGTGCAAAAAATGGTTGATAGGTCGAGATGATCATCGGATATCTGGGTTTATTCTGACGAATATTCTCCTTGTAGGAGCCGGGAAATCTTCTACCAGATGTGGTATTTGGTGTCAATCTTGCGGTCTTTCAGTTCCTTATACTGGAAGAGTCGGATCGCGGCTGCCCGAGTATTTCCGATAGCAAAGCTTGATTAAGTGTGGTATGGTAATTGCTATTTACAGCAATTTTAATGTACTGTAAGGGTGTCAGCGCAATAACCAGCAGGAGGAGAAGACAATGAAAAAAGTTGGGTTTGTATCTACTCGCCTTGCCGGCACTGACGGTGTGTCGTTGGAAACTTACAAATGGTACCAGGTATTGGAACGCAACGGGTATGAGTGCTTTTTCTTTGCAGGAGAACTTGATACGCCTCCTGAGCGATCCTTCTTAGAGCCGAAGGCCCACTTTGCGGCACCTGAAGTTCAGAAAATTGATAAAGCCTGTTTCGGGAAGACGACCAGGCACCTCTCTGTATCTGCCAAGATCCAGGAGATAAAGGATTACCTCAAATCAAGACTCTATGAGTTTTGCGGCAAGTTTAATATTGATCTCTTAATTCCGGAAAATGCCCTTGCCATTCCCATGAACATCCCTCTGGGTATTGCCATCACGGAAATGGTAGCTGAAACAGGGATACCTACCATAGCGCATCACCACGATTTTTGCTGGGAGCGGAAGCGCTTTCTCATCAATGCGGTCCAGGATTATCTACAGCGTTCTTTTCCTCCAAACCTCCGCTCGATTCGTCACGTGGTAATCAATTCCGAGGCCTCCAGACAGTTGAGCTACCGCAGGGGAATCAGCAATGTAGTTATTCCGAATGTCTTTGATTTTGCGATCCCGCCTTCGCCTTCCACGGCAGTCAAATCACTTCGTGAAGAGCTCGGTTTTGAAGATGAGGACCTCTTTGTGCTTCAACCGACCAGGGTTGTGCCCCGTAAATGGGTTGAACGTGCCGTTGAGCTGGTAAGTCTCATGAACCTAAAGAAACCCAGACTGGTAGTTTCCCACGCAACCGGTGATGAGGGTGATCTTTATGCTCAAAGGATACTCGAATATGCAGAGCGTATCGGAGTAGAGGTAATATATATTGGAGATAAGATCGGTGCGGCACGGTGTTTTAAGACAAATACCCATAAGAAATATACCATTGATGATGCTTATGAGAGTGCCGACCTGGTTACCTACCCTTCGGGATTTGAAGGATTCGGAAACGCTTTTTTGGAGGCAATGTATTTTAAGAAAGCGATTGTGGTAAATCGCTATTCGATCTTTGTCGAAGATATCGAACCATGTGGGTTTGAGGTAATCCCCTTCGAGGGCTTTGTGACTTCTGAGATCGTACACAGGATAGAGTCATTTCTGCGGCCTGGTCACCTGAGCCAGGCTGTCGATAAGAACTACGAGTTAGGGAAACAGTATTTTTCATACGAGGTATTGGAGAAAAAACTCCTTCCATTGGTCGAAGCTTTCGATAGTTGATGCCTAAAATACACAATAGCCGAATGTCAGATGCGCCGATGCGAATCGGGTTGCTGCACTATTCCTGCCCTCCCGTGGTTGGGGGCGTGGAAGAAGTATTGAGCCAGCAGGGATTTGTTTTTCACTGCCTTGGCCACATGGTGTCTGTCCTTGCCGGGATGGGCAACATCTATACAGAGGATTTTTCGGTGCGAATAGTACCGATGTTAAGTTCCAAGAATCCTAGCATCCTCAAAGCACATGATGAATGCAAAAAAGGAGACGAAGCCTCTTTAAAACGTCTTACAAACAGAATTTACAGGGTCCTGCAAAATTGGTCGCGCGAGCTTGATGTAATCGTGGCACACAACGTGCTCCACATGCCGTTTAACCTTCCGCTAACACTGGCCTTGCGACGTCTTGCAGACTCACCAAACGGGCCAGCGGTGGTAAGCTGGGCACATGATTCGCCGTATTTCGAGCCTAACCACCCCAAATACCTGGATAACCCTCCATGGACCGTTCTTCGCGAGTCACATCCGAATATTTACTATGTCACCATTTCGGAATCGCGAATGAGGCTTTTCAAAAAACATTGCACAGAAACTCTCTGGAAAGTCATCCCTAACGGGATCGATCCAGCGCGCTTTTTCTACCTTGATCCAGCGACTGTAACACTGTCGAAGGAACTCGATATCTTTAGCCGGGATATTATCGTTGTTCAACCTTCCAGGATCACTCCTCGCAAGAATCTGGAATTGTCCATCCACATCATCCGGGGAATCAAGCTTCTTGGATATAACGTGCTTTTCTTACTAACAGGCGCCTACGATCCTCATGAACGACGGGCCGTACCGTACTATCGCAGGCTCAGGTACTGGATAAAGGAACTCGATCTTCAAGAAAAC
>QMMV01000058.1 GCA_003647435.1 Deltaproteobacteria bacterium
GAAAATATTATCGCATACGGGCAATCCGGTATAGGCTGTCTCACTGTCTGAGTTTGAGGCGGTCTATACCGGATTGCCCGTATGCTCATTGTGTCTGTTTTTTGAAACAGCTAAACTGATACAGCCTGATTAGTTACGTCACCTCTTGCAGAAAGATCATGCAGGGATGTTCCGCTTGGGAGTGGGAAAGGCAGGGATCTTAAATGACGCACGTGTCAAAAGGATTTACCATCGTAGAGCTAATAGTGGTGATTGCTATGATTGGTATCTTAGTTGCGTGGGCCGTTCCCGCCTTTCTAAGCACCCTGCCTAATTATCGGCTGCGAAGCGCGGCCAGAGACCTCGCGTCAAATCTGCAACTTGCAAGGATGAAGGCCATAAGCACCAGCAGTTACGTTTGCTTATCTTTCAACGTAAACATTAACGGTACCACTTACGACTATGCATTGTATGCAGACGACGATAGAGACTTTACATATGACGCGGGGGAGACCGTTATAGGGCGCGTAAAACTAAGTGATTATCCGGGTGTCAGCTTTGACACTTCAAAGGGGGATGGTGACGGGGTTACATTTGCCAATAACTGTTTGGCCTTTGACCCCAGAGGTCTTCCCAGGAACAGCGCGGGCGGATTTGGAGCGGGAAGCGTATATTTGAAGAACACCAGAAACAAAGTGAAAAAAGTAGTCGTTTCAAGCGCAGGCAGAATACGAATAGAAGAAGGATAAAGGGTAAATGTTTCCGGGTTCAAAGGTCCACAGGTTAAAGCGGTGAACGAACAGCGATTATCGTGGAAACTTACAATCAGGAGATACAAAATCAATAAAATCCTCATGAAGAATAGCTCTGCCGGTTTTACCCTGCTTGAAGTCTTGATTGCAATGTTCATTCTCGCTTTCGGATTGCTCGCGATTGCCCAGATGCAGGTAACAGCTATTCGCGGGAACGCATTTTCCAACAGGACCACCACTGCATTAACACTTGCCCAGGATAAAATAGAGGAATTAAGCGGACTATCCTTTGACAATGATCAATTGGCCGCCGGACACCATCCGGCGGGGGCTGATCCGGACCCGGATTTGTCGCCATATACAAGGACATGGGACATTGTAAACGGTCTTAACACAAAGGCCGTGACAGTCACAGTTACCTGGCCGGGGCATAAGGTTGAGCTAAACACTGTCATCTCCGGCTGACACTGTAGAGGAACCTGTCCGAGAATCGTTTTTCATAATCATTTCAATCCCGCCAGCGGCGGGAGAGAAATCTAAAGCTCGCGTAATCGACAACTTTTGTGAATTCTCGGTCAGCCTCATGGGAAATGAGGGCGAAAGAAAAAGCCGTAGATGGGATAAGAATACTGAACAAGAAAATATGCGCTAAACGGAAAAATCAATAGAATTGTTGATATACTCTAAACAAAAAGGATTTACGGTAGTAGAGCTCCTGGTTGCCATGGCTATATCTGCCATCGTCATCACTGCCATTTATTCCACCTATCTCAGTCAAAACAAGTCCTACGCGATACAGGAAGAGGTGGCGGCTATGCAGCAGAATTGCCGTGTGGCCATGGAAATGATCACACGTGATGTGAGGATGGCAGGCTATTTTGGCTGCAAAGGCGATACAATAACCAATACCCTCGCCGGTTCTTCAACCAACGATTATACATCCGCACCTGTCGTGGGGGTTAACAACGATGCGGATGGTGGAAACAGTATAAAAGACGGGACCGATCAGATTTTTTTAAAGTACGCTGACACGAGTGAAAATATTGAAGTAACCGCACCTTTTATGTCCGACACATCGGCGGCAATTCATGTCGATGACAGCGGCTCGCTGGAAGTTTTTGATATTGTGGTAATCAGCGATTGCAACCATACTTCTATATTCCAGATAACCAATATCTCGACGGGAGCCGGAAAAACAATAGTCCACAACACCGGCGTTGGATCCCCCGGCAATACGACGAAAGATTTAGAGCATCAATTTATGGGGAATTCATTCATAATGAAGCTACACAATATTTGGTATTATGTGGACACCGATAACAATCTGATCCGAAGTGACCACGGGAACCCACAACCGCTTGCCGAAAACATCGAAGACCTCCAATTTGCCTATATATTCGAAGATGGTGAAGAAGCAGATATTCCTGACGACACCGATGCTGACGACACCAATGATGCTGAAGACGTAAGGGCGGTCAGGATCAACGTCCTGGCCCGTACCGGCAAAGTAGATCCGGCATTTACGGGAAGAAGGCCTGCGATTGAGGACCATGCGGCGGCCGGCGGTACCGATCATTACAGAAGACGGCTCCTTACCAGCGTGATCAGAGTCAGGAATATGGGACTGTAGGAATTGACGGATTCGATTATACATATTCCGGTGAGGTGTACGAGAACTTACCAGAGTTTTCATCTCTTGCTTCACTCGAGATGATGCTTTGCATCAGGTTTCTCCCGGCGCCTGAACTGAGCGTAAAACCAGGATTTCTCGCTTCGCCAGAGGTGACAACAGCGAAGGAGTCGGAATGACATGAAGACGCATTCTCAGGCAGGGTCCTACGGGAATGGGTTGGGAAGCCGAACGATGAAATCCATATCGATATTGAGAAGTGACAGAGGCACAGTTTTAATTATTGCACTGCTTGTGCTGGCGGTGCTTTCTTTGATCGGAGCGGCAGCAATTATGACCACTTCTGTTGACATCAAGATATCGAGAAGCGAAAAGTACTACAAGACGGCATTTTACAACGCTGACTCCGGGATTTCCTACGTGGTGGCGCAGACCCCATCGGTGGATCCGCCTTATCCAGATCCTGTTCCCGGGGTTGGAAACAAAATATCTATAGCTGATGATTCTTGCAATGTTTACTATCTCAGACAAATAAGTGCGGGGCCTCCCAAACAGATCGAGATTATGTCAGAGTCTTCAGGTGGGCAGGGAGCGGTAAGGATCGTTGCCGGCGTTCAATACCCGACTGAGCTAAAGGGGGCGCTTGAGGGGCCTGGATATGAAGGCGCTTATTGATGCGGAGTTCACGGTTCACAGTTGACGGATAACGGTTAATCGCTGATGATGGATAACGCAAAAGAGCAGCTCCCGATGTAATCGGGACAGGCAACAACCGCGAACTGCAAACCTGCCATCACCTGAGGAGTCACTGTCATATGACCGGAGAGAAGTCAACAGACTCTGAGGAGGACACAATGAAAGCGATGGGTTATAAATACTGGCCGACTGCCGTCATAATGACAGTCCTTTTGGCATTTGCGCCTGCGGCAAAAGCGGTAGATGATGACACCCCCTTTTTTGCAGGGGACACCGGGTTGCCGAATGTGATGTTTATCTTTGATAACTCGGACTCCATGCAGGATGTTCCCTACCCCCGAAAGGACGGAAGTCCGCTCCGCCCCAGTTGGCGCTGGCGATACGGTGTATATGTGGATCCGGACGGAACCATAGCAGAAGATGCAAACGGAAATGTCAAATACGATTATACTGCGTATACCAGTAGAGACGTAGAGGTCAGTATACCGGGGAAAACGCCGCCCCCCATGCCGAGGACAGATGGGAAGGATCCATCGTTGACCAGTACCGTGACCAAGATTTACCGGTATCATTACTGGTATCGTATCTATGATGAGAATCTCGATTGGGATGCCATAGAGGCAGGCTGGCCTGAAAATTACAGATACCACAAGATTATGCTCGAAGACCCTGGCGGAGGAAATCCTCAGATCCGCACCATAGGTGGCTACAGTAAAAGCGGTAAATACTGGTATGTCTACTCTACTGCTCATACAAGTTACGTGCAGGAGGGTAATTTTGATTACAGCGCAGGCGTTGATACGGAAACAGATTCCTGCTATGTGAGTGACAGCGGTTGGTGTACAACTTACGACAATACCAATCCGTTTACCTATACAATCATTTCAGGCTCACCCGGCGAGGTAACTTTCCCGTACTTGCGCACGGACAGTCACCATGGTCAATATGTCCGTGATGCCAACGTGGATTGGACTGCAATAGATGATGATACCTGGAACGCAAACTACAAGAATCGTCTCCTTGTTGTTACGGCGGGAACAAACGCAGGGGAGAGCAGGAGGATCTCCTGGAGGAGCCAGAGCGGCAAATACTGGTATGTCGACCCCGGTTTCCCCGAAGACTGTGATTATACCACCAGGTACAAAATCGTCGGATCTGCCGATGACGACAGGTATGCCTATGGCGGAAATCACCCTGCCAGCAAGCTTTACCAGGCCAAGCAGGCCATGAACCAATTTCTGGACAGCGATGCCATAAGCACATGCAAGGAAACCGACGAAGAAGGGAATTGCATCAAAAAAGAATACCTGCTCAATCTTGGATTTGCCACATACATGTCGGCAAGGATTCCTCGTGTGCGCGCAAAGTACTACCGGAAGGAAACCTATGATATACCTGACCGTTGCCGCGCATTTTACTGGAGATGGAGGGATACATCCTCGGATTTCTACGACACTGACGGCCCTGAAAATGGTTATGATATCGAAGCATGGGGAACTGAATACAATGATGTTGAAATCGGGGATCAGATAGATCGAGCATATGAGACCGGTCGTTGCTGGGAACAGACGATCCACTACACGGTTGCCGAAATTGAACCGAGCCCTACTGACTCACTGCCCGACCGTTACCGCATCCGCTTGAGGAGCCGGCAAGGTTATCCGAACGAAGGAGGTTATAAGTATTACAACTGGGTATACTTTGACGTTCCTGAAGGTAGCGACTGCACTTATTGCGATACTTTTGAGTATCCGAACCCTTACGATGATGGAACTTATACCTGGACGCTGGCCAGTGAGTGCTGTCCCGCGGGTTGTACAACTTATCAATACGGGCAGTGCTATCCCCCCGGTTGCGAAGAAGGGGGGCAAGGCTGGTATTACCGGCTATATACCTGGAAGGATACTTACGGAGATTATGGAATAACAGACCCGGCGACACCAGGATACATCGATCCAGCGACCCTTATGGTAACCCCATACAGAGGCTATGATTATGGAGGCAAAGGCTGGAATGCGACAGATGACGACCTTGACGAAGATGATGGAGACTGGATCCTGGTCACGGAAGATAATGCCAAATACGATGTGCCCGTAAACTCAAGCGGAGATTTAGGAGATATTGAACCCAATACCTTCGATTTTTCGTATTTCCGCTACCCCGGTGAGGGCACCGCTGACAGGCCGCATGCGTGGAGCTACAGAAAGACGAGCAATCCCTGGGTTTATCAGTATTCTACCTGGAAAAATAAGTCAACCTGGGGCAACAGCATCCAGAACGATCCATTCTTTCCGGCTTCCGTTGGCGATGAAAATGCAAACCATACCGGAGACGACCAGGTGGTTTTCGTGAACCTGCCGGAATATAATGAAGACGCCGACCATAAAGGGGATGACATTGACGGCATAAATATCGCCAAGATCAGGAACTATGTAAACCTTTCCAGGGTAACGTACCCATACGATAGCAGATACGATTGTACCATGATGCCTTATAATACCATGTCCCTGGCAGTGAACAGTTCCCAGGCTGTGGCCGGAAAAGGAACACCCCTCGCGGCATCACTGGAGAATGCAAGGAGATATTATGAAAGCTACTTCGCCCAGGATGCTTACACACAGGGGGGCTGTCGTGACAACTATGTTATCTTGCTCACGGACGGGCTGGAAACGTGTGACGGAGACCCTATCGCAGCGGCACAGGCATTGCTGAACCTTTCGGTCAATGAACGTCCCACCCCGGTCAAGACCTACGTGATCGGTTTCGGCATGGGCACTTCCAGCCAGGCAGCCCTGAATGCCCTGGCCGCAGCAGGGGGAACGGAGCATGCCTATTTTGCAACTGATGTGGAAGAACTGGTAAATGTGCTCACTGAAGAGATAGTCTCTGATATCGTTGGTGGTTCATATACCCGGGCGTCTCCCGTCGTTACCCGTAAGGTTGAGGCAAGTGATCAGCTCAGGGTTTATACCAGTTATTTTGACTACCCGGTGTGGCGCGGTCATCTCAAGGCATTTAACGTAAATCCGGATGGGAGTATCGGCGACCCGATTGCAGAATGGACGGGGGATTGTGATGGTGAAGAGGGAAATGACGGCGATGCCGGCTGCGAAATGAAAGAACACGGCAGAGGCACTGTTTATACGACAGTGTCCGGTGAGATGATAGAGTTTTCAACAGCAAATCTTGCCACGCTGAAACCACTTGTGAATCCTGAAGGGGCGGATATCGACGGTAACGGCACACCAGATGAAAACGCAGATGCAGAGGCCGTGATAGGCTACACACTTGACCCTGGTTATGACAATAGCAAATATGTGGGAACCCGTGATCCCGACTGGCCGCTCGGGGATATATACCACTCGGCTCCTGTAGTGGTCACGAAGCCAAATCTTCCGTTGACCGATGATGCCTTCCCGGGCTACAGTGATTTCAAAAGCGCCCATTCTGACAGGCCAACCGTTGTTTACGTGGGTGCAAACGATGGAATGCTGCATGCAATCGATGCCTCCAACGGCAGGGAGAAGTGGGCATACATACCACACAGTGTGTTAGGCAAGCTTCACGAGTTCAAGGAAGGGCACAGATTCACCGTGGACCTGAGTGTGAAGGCAGCAGACATTGATCACTGTTCCGGGTCCTGCTGGGAGACAATCCTGGTCGGCGGCCTTCGCAAGGGTGGGGATCACTATTTCGCCCTCGATGTTACAAACCCGGATGATCCCCAGCCGCTATGGGAAATGACAGATAACAACATGGGTCAGACCTGGTCTGTGCCAGCTTTTGGAAGGATTAACATCAACGGGACGAATACATACGTCATATTTGTCGGCGGCGGCTTTTCTTCATCCGAGAACAAGGGGAACAGGCTATACATCCTGGAGGCATACACGGGACAGATTCTAAAGGAAATCACGGTAGGAAGCAGCACGAACAATGTTCCTTCGGAGATACTTGTTACAAGGTATCTTCTGGACGGCTCCGGGCACCCTGTTGATTATCGAACAAGAGCAACCGTTGACAGCAAGCTTAAAGGAAACATTGAGGTTGCCTATTTCGGCGATACCGCCGGGACACTCTGGAAGTTGAAGGACCTGAATGCAGACGCTGATTGGAATCCAACGCTGGAAGCCCTTTTTGTACCCTCTAACCCGCGACCTATATATCACAGGCCGGCGGTGGCAGATGTATATGAGAATTGTACAAGACGGTTCATCCTTTTTGGTACGGGGGATGAGCAGGATCCCACCAACGGAGAGACATATGACTATTTTTATGAGGTGGAAGACCGCGAACTGGAAGAAGGAGAAACAAGCTCTGACCGAATGACGTGGAGCAAAGCTCTTGCCAAGGGTGAAAAGGTATTCTCCGACCCTGTAACTTACCGTAACGTGGTTTACTTCACTGCATACCAGCCTACAGGGGCGTGCAACATGGGATTTAGTTATCTTTACGGCCTGACGACCAGCGAGTGCGGGTCTGAGATTGGAGGAGAGGGAGGCATCCAGTACGGTATAACCGGAGATCTCCTTTCGCCTCCCAAAGAGAAAGTCGAGCTTGGACGCAGCTATGCCCCCACACCGGCGATTGCCCCCCCGGGACTCTATATCCCAAGGCCTCCCGGCAAGCCGTTGGCATTGAAGGTGCCTGTAGACCCGGCCAAGCTGCTGTACTGGCGTCAAGTGGATTAGTAGTGTACAACCCGCCCCCCATTGTGCCGAAACCCGCCGAAGGCGGGAGCGAGCGGAGCGAGCCATTTCGGCACAATTAGAGGTTCATCCCCCCTCACCCATGGGGGCGAAGGAGGTATAGTGCTTGTGAAAGAAACCGTTGGGAAGCTTTTTGTGCTGGCAGTTATTTGCCTTTTTGCCGCCATCTGCCACGCTCAGTTCTATAAGTATGTGGATAAAGACGGCAACATCTGCTTTACTGATAACTTGCAAAGTGTTCCTCCGGAGCAACGCAAGGCAACAGAAGTGTATACAAGACCGGAGAGGCCGGTGGAGAAAAAACCAGAAGTCGAAAGTCCGGACATAGAGGTTGTACCCGGCATAGAAGAGACAGCAAGGACCGAACCCGAGGTAGAGGAAGAGGAAGCCGGGAAGGAAGCAGGCGCCGGGCTTCCGCTTTCGCGAGCGGCGCTCAGGAAAGAGCGGGAGCTCCTCGACAGAGAAAAGGCTGAACTAAACCGCGAAATAGCTGCACTGGAAAAAAGAAAAGCTGAACTCGAAAAAAGAAAAGGTCGTATCTCTTTGAGTGAATATAATCGTCAAATAGTTGAGATCAATGAGCAATATGCAAGAATCAATAGAAAGATAGCCGATTATAACAGGCGAGTAAAGATCCACGCCAGAAAAATAATCCATCAGTAATCCTGCAACGGGATTTAGTGCGCTCCGCTCACAATTGAAGTACTGGAGTATTGGAATAGCGAGATATTGCAACTGATTCCGGTCTTTTTTTGAGACCTTTGCACAACCCCTTTCCCGCTCCTTTGTATGAACTTTTTGACCCATCCATGGGCGGGTTGCTCGCTAAATCCCAAAAAACAGGGCCTCACGGCCTCAAACAGTTTGGGATTTGCCCACTGGTGGTGGCTGCCTGCCCCGTTAAATTTCCCGAAGGGAACCATATTTAACGGGGTATGTCATTCCGTCCGTAGGGGTGATTCATGAATTCCCCCTACGGACTTTTCCCTTTTCCAC
>QMMV01000059.1 GCA_003647435.1 Deltaproteobacteria bacterium
AAACGCCTCTCCTGCAAAAGCAATCAGCCCCACACGATCTCCTTGTAAGTGCCTGGTAAAATCTTTTATTGCCAGTTTTGCCCGCTCCAATCTGTTAGGCTTAACATCGGAAGCCAACATGCTTTTGGATGTATCTACTGCAATAATAATATCCAAACCCTTCCGCTTTACCTCCTGCCAATGGAATCCCCACTGCGGCCGCAAAAACGAAAGAACGATCAAAAAAACCGCCGAAATTATCAAAATTATTTTAACTCTCTGCTTTCTCTTATCTAACGAAGAAGTCAAATCTGCAATAAGGTCTGTTGCGGCAAAGTGCTGCATAGTTTTAAGCCTTTTCTTGAATGACCAAAAATAAAATATGGCCAACAGCACTACAAGCCATAACAGATGTAAAGCCCCTAAATTAGCAAACCGCATCTTTCCGTGTCCTGGTATCGGTGTCCATTAACCGGCAACCGGCCGCTGTTTTACGGTATCCTTCTTAAAATAGTATTACTCAAACCCACTTCGAGTAAAACAAGCGCAAGCGCAAAGCCTAAAAGCCCTGTAAATAACTCTTTATATTCTAAATACCCTTTTTCTTCGATGGGTGTCTTCTCCATTTTATCAATCTCGCCGTAAATTTTGCGTAAAGACTTTGTATCAGTAGCGCGAAAGTACTTTGCCCCCGTTTTAGCGGCAATATCCATCAAACTATCCTCGTCGATATCTATCTTTACTGATTGGTAAACCTTATTACCAAAAAAATCTCTTACCGGATAAGGAGCTAAACCTTTAGTGCCGGCGCCAATGGTATATACTTTTATTCCTAAAGCCCTGGCTGCTTCCGCTGCTAACGAAGGTGAAATGTCACCGGCATTATTCCTTCCGTCGGTTAATAAAATAACCACTTTGCTTTTGGCTTTTGTGTCTTTAAGGCGGTTTAGGCTGGAAGCTAACCCTAAACCTATGGCTGTTCCGTCTTTAATCATTCCTATCTTTACACGCTCAAGGTTTTGCAGTAACCAGCTGTAATCAAGAGTGAGAGGACTTACCGTGTATGCTCGCCCTGCAAATGCTATCAAGCCTATCCGGTCATTTTTCCTCCCCTCGATAAAGCTTTGCACAACGTCTTTTACTGCATCCAAACGGTTGACTCTTTTCCCCTGTAATGTAAAATCCTCAGCAAGCATACTTGTAGAAACATCCAATGCCAAAACAATGTCAATCCCCTCTGTTTGAATCCTGGATTCTTCAACCGGAGATTGGGGCCTGGCTAAAGCGGCTGCTATCAGGCAAAGAGCTATAATCCGCAGCAAATATATGTTTTTGCTAAAAAGTACTTTTGGGGATGGCCTTACTTGCTTAAGAATCCTATCTGTAGGGAAAGTGAGGCTTGCCTTAATTTTCCTGTTTCGTAAATAGTATGCTCCTGCCAAAACGAGAGGAATCAATAATAAAAATAAAGGATCCCGAAAACTCATGCGTTAGTCTCTGGCTTGGTCTGGTCAATTAGTCGTTTTGCTGATTCAAAGCTCAAACCCGCCTCTTTTTCATCAGGCTCATACCTTGCAAACTTAACCAGGTCGCAATGTGATAGAAAATCACGTAAAAGGCTTTTGTGTTCATAGGAAAGCACCTTATTGTCTTTGACACTATTCAAAAATTCTTCCGTAGTCATCTCCGGGGCACGTAAATTAAAGCGATTTTCCAAGTACCGCCTGACAATGTCAGACAATTCGGTATAATACCTGTTCCATTCCCGGCGCCTTGGATATTCCTTTTGCTGAAGCGCTACAAGTGCCTCACAGGCAATTTTATGAGCAGGTCTTTGTGGAACAAGAATATCTTGACTTTTTTTGGGTTTGAATAAAAAGAAAGCAATAGCTGCTGCTAAGACTACTAACGCAAGAAACACCCACACATACCAGGGAATCTTACGGGGGAAACCAATCGGGCCGGCAATTTCCCGTATATCCTGCCTATCTTCGGCGCTCTCAAGAATACTCTCCACTTCTATATTAATCTCATCAGTGGAAACTTCTTGCCATTGGCCCTGGCCTTTCTTCCTGTATTTAATTGTGGCCCGGGGAATTGAATATTTGCCGCTCGTATATGTATCAAGCACATACCACTGCCGATACGTTTTTGTCTTAAACCATCCCTTTTCTGAAGAGCCAAAATCTTTAATCGCAAAGCCTCCCAGATTTTCAGCAAATTCGGGAAACTTTATCTCAGTCTCCTTGTCTGCCTTAACAGTGATAGTATAGGTTATTTTATCACCGATGGTTACTTTATCTCTGTCAACGGATGCAGAAACCTCCAGAGGCAGCTTATCAGAAGCGCCCTGCTCTGAAGCAAATCCACTGACCGATATCAAAGCGAGTATCGCAAGACAAAGAAATAAGTATTTATTTTTTTTGGCTTTCATCACCGCCTGATTTATAAAAAATCTCCACTTCCTGTTCCTCTAAAGCAGCTTTTAGCAGCGAATCTGTAATGCTGCGTTTTTTTTGCATCCTGTATTCATACTCTACCTGATTTCTCACTTCATCAAAGGTTTTTACCCGGTCTGGTTGTTTGTCTTCTATCGAGAATATATAAAATCTATCTTTGATTTTTAAAGGGTCAGAGTATTTCCCTTTTTCCTTGAGAAATAATTTTTCGATAGCCGCTTTTGCTTCTCCAATACCACTAATATAGCTTTGGCCGCGGCGAATCCATCCTTTGACCTCAGTGCCTCTGGTTTCTTTAAGCTCTTTTAACGCTTCCTCTGTCTCTGAATCCTCCTTAAACTCCACATAACGTACTTTTATCCTTGCCGGTTCAGTATATTTATCCTTGTTGGCTTCATAATAATTTTCGATATCCCGGGGGTCGCACTTAAGCTTTTGCTCAATCTCTTTGTTCAGGTAATGCTGAACCATTAGCTGCTTCTTCGTATTTTCCAAGGCCTCGCGTATCTCGGCTTTCTTATCTATTCCCAGCCTTTTTGCTTTTTCATATAAGACTTCGGTAGCCACGTAATTACGGATAAATTCGAGTCTCTGGGATCTTTTTTCCAGCCTTTTACGCATCCATTCAGGAAGGGCCGCTATCGCCTTATCTATTTCATTCTGGGTAATGTCGCGCTTGCCTATCCGCGCTACAACTTCCCTCCTCTTTGTCGATGTATCACCTAAAGAGACCCTCTTGGCCAGCTCATATTGAGCCTGAGAACTCAAGCCTAACTTTTCTAAAGCTTCAACAATTCTCTGGTCCATCTCTTGGGTAAAATCAGCTTCCTTATCCAGCATCTCTGCACGGTAAAATAAAGCAAGTGCTTTTTCGTAATGGTGTGAATCCATATAAATGTTGCCCAGGCGATAGCATATCCGGGCAATCTCCTTTTTACTTGCATTTGAAGTCTCAATATACTTTTCGAACACTGAAGCTGCTTGGAGTTGTAATCCCTTGGCAAGAAGTGTATTGGCATAGTCAAGCTGGTCTTTATCGCTCCATAATTGTGAGTGCTTAACCGGCTCTTGAGTTATCCGTTCGGGTAGCTGAAAGACCAAAACTATCAACGCCCCTAACAAGAGGATGACTATTACTGATAATATAACATTAGTCTTCATCCTGTTAGACCTCCTTCAACAGCGGCAGGCAATAGCAAACCGATACCCGTAACCCTCCATGCTCTTTGTCCCCGCGTCATGCTTTATGCCCTATGCCCCGTGCGCTCTTGCCCTTCTTTCGCGCATTCGAAAGAATGAAAATAAAACTTTCCCGTAAGGTATATCGGTGCGAATATCAACGCTGTCAACGTTTATGCGGTTAAAACATCTTGAGCGTTCCCTGAATAGGCTCATTGCATTTTCATTAAATTGCTTACGTATTGCCTGATTTGAGCTATCCACTAAAGTTTCATTTCCTGTTTCCGGATCGCATAACGTGATAATTCCCACATCAGGCAAATCTATTTCTTTCGGGTCTGTGATAGTTATTGCAGTAATGTCATGCCGTTTATTAGCGATACTCAATAATTTTTCGAATCCATCATCATAGAAATCGGAAATAATAAAACTTACTGTCCTGCGTCTCGTGACCTTGCTCAGGTACTCCAACGCTCGTGAAATATTAGTTTTTTTGCTTTGGGGCTGAAGATATAGCGCCTCCCGGACAATGCGCAAGCCATGACGGAGACCCTTGCGAGGAGGAACAAACTTCTCTATCCTGTCAGTGAAGGCAATCAGCCCCACCTTGTCATTATTCTGTATCGCAGCAAAGGTGAGAAGCGAACAAATCTCGGCTGCGAGATTACGTTTCAACTTATTCACCGTGCCAAAGTAACCCGAAGCAGATAAATCAAGAAGAAATATTACCGTGAGTTCCCTTTCTTCTACAAACTTCTTTATATGCGGTTCGCCGGTGCGTGCAGTAACATTCCAATCAATTGAACGCACATCGTCTCCCGGAAAATACTGGCGAACTTCATCAAACTCCATACCCCGCCCTTTGAACACGCTCTGGTATTGGCCGGCAAAGACATCAGTGACCATGCGGGAGGTAACTATCTGAATCCGCCTGATTTGCTTTAGAATTTCTTTTGGAATCATCTTCTCTACCCTAAGCGGCTACGGGACTTCTATCTCGTCAAATATTGTCTTTATGATATCCTCGGAAGTCTTCTCTTCTGCTTCGGCTTCATAACTTACAATAACCCTGTGCCTTAATACATCAGGCCCAATGGACTTAACATCCTGCGGGGTAACATAGCCCCGGCCCTGAATAAAGGCAAAAGCCTTAGAGGCAAGAGCCAGGTAGATACTGGCTCGGGGAGAAGCACCATATTGGATAAGGCTTGCTAACTCTTCCAATTTATATTTAGAAGGCTCTCTGGTGGCAAAGACAATATCAATAATGTATCTCTCGATCTTCTCGTCCATATATATCTCATTTACAACCCGGCGCGCCCGCAAAATATCATCAGGGCCGACAGCAGGGTTAACTTTTATCTTCTTATCCGTAAAACTCATCTCTTTTAAGATCTTGTGCTCTTCTTCTTTGTTGGGGTAGGTTATATTGATTTTTAGCATAAACCGGTCAATTTGAGCTTCCGGTAAAGGATAGGTTCCTTCCTGTTCAATCGGATTCTGGGTCGCCATAACCAAAAAAGGCTCGTCCAATTTAAAGGTATTTTCGCCGATAGTGACCTGGCGTTCCTGCATTGCTTCTAAGAGCGCGCTCTGTACTTTTGCCGGTGCACGGTTTATCTCATCAGCAAGAATAATATTGGCGAATATGGGGCCTTTCTTAGTGGTGAACGTCCCTTCTTTTGGGTTGTAAACCAGGGTGCCGATAAGGTCTGCTGGAAGCAAATCCGGCGTGAATTGAATCCTTTGAAATTTTGCATTAATTGCCTGTGATAATGTTTGGATTGATAGGGTCTTGGCTAAACCAGGCACCCCTTCAACAAGAATATGCCCATTGGCGAGCAAACCAACCAAGAGCCGATCAATTAAATACCTCTGCCCGACGATTACTTTTCTTATTTCTGAAACCAAGGCACTGACAAACGCACTTTCCTGCTTTACCTTTTCATTGATGGCAGTTATTCCTGTCGCCATTTCCCGCGTCCTCCTTTGTTGATTATCTTTTTTCCAAAATCCGATATTGAAAACTGGCAACACTTCAGGTGTCTGAAAACATCGGTCTCTATCTTTTAAAAGAGCAGAACTGTTACGAAAAGTGAAACGAGAGGAAGCTGATTCAAAAAAACCTCGCCAATTCAGTACGATAAGTTCTCTCACAAACGAAACATACTGGAACCAGCAAGGTCAAAATCAATAATAGGACAAAGTGTTCTTCCTTTCAAGTGGGAAATTACCAGTGACAGGATAGCTCCCGATGGAGGGTTCGCCCTGCTGGGTTAATATCGTGTTGATTTAGCGCTGTTGGAGAGAATTGGCTATTATTTGGTAAAGCATGGCAGCGGAGAGGGTTTTAGAGCCAGGAAGTATGTTTTTCCGTTCCGGGTGAGATTTTTGGTAACACGCAAAGTCTAATCTGGTCGGGACGACTGGATTTGAACCAGCGACCCCAGCGTCCCGAACGCTGTGCTCTACCAGGCTGAGCCACGTCCCGACCTGCCCTTGTTTTTTACCTCAACTCTGTCAAGTTGTCAATCACGCATACTGCTTACTTCACTATCTTAAGAATCTCCTTGAATTTGGCTGCATCTGCTCCCTTCAGCAATTCAAATAGAGCAGTCTCGGTACTCGTCAGGGTTGCACCTGCATCTTTCATCTTCTCCAGACCGATCTGTTTGTTTTCCGCTGTTCTTGAAGAAACGGCATCTGTTACAACCTGGACCTCGTATCCCAAATTTTCCAAATCTACAGCCGTCTGATAAACACAGATATGCGTTTCAATGCCCGCAATCAAAACCTGTTTGAGTTTCAACCGCGTGAGCGCCTGCATAAACCGATCACTACGGCAGCAACTAAAGCTGAGCTTGCTTATAGGGTGTGTGTCCGACAAAAGGTTGGCGATTTCAGGTATGGTTGGCCCTAATTTTTCAGGATTCTGTTCAGTCCAGAGAATGGGAATTGCCAAGACCTGCATTCCCTTGATGATCTTGCGAAGATTCTCAAAAAGCATTTCTTTCCTGTGCATCAGATGGGCCAATTTACCTTGCACATCAACAACGATTAGAAGTGTATTTTGTAATGTAAGCATATATTGTGTGGGCCGGTCTATATTATCGAGCCGAGCTCGCTTCGCTCGCGATTGGAAACGAAGCGGACAGCAGCGCGCATAACGGAATGGTGGCGCAAAAACCGTCGCTGAAAGATAAATGATTACAAGGAATTGTAGAAATCTCTAACCGTTCAATCATTGCCGACAGAAACACCAGCTCAAAACCGACGTCCGGATTATCCATGTGATAACCGCTGCGATTCTGATTTTGTCTGAAAGGGCTTCCTCTTCGATGTATCGCCTGATACTGTTCGAGAAAAAACATCCCTGTTTGTCCATGCTCCTCATGATTGACCCTTCTCGGCGGTGTTTATATCAGGAGTGAAATTGTTGACCTCATACACCTCGTACTGCTCGAGGTGAAATCGTGGCTCAGGGCAAATAACAATATGTTTCTTCAGAGAACTTTCCAGAGATTGTACTATGTTCTGTTCATCACCCAGAAGCAATTCGGCGATTCGTGGATGCACCTTCAAGGTAATACCGTTGCCCATAGTGTCACGGGAGTCCCGAGCAATATCTCGATAGATTTCATAACAAATCGTTTGCTTAGATTTCAAGTACCCCTCACCTTCGCAGTAAAAACAGGGCTCACAAAGCATGCGAGGGAGTGGTTCGCGGGTCCGCTTACGCGTCATTTCGATTATTCCGAGTTCTGACATTGGCAGGACATTAGTCTTGCTCCGGTCTTTTTTCAAGGCATCTTTCAAGGCATTGTAAACCCTTTCGTTGTTTGATTTTTTCTCCATGTCAATAAAATCAATGATGATCAAGCCCCCGATGTCGCGCAACCTAATCTGGTAAGCAATCTCTTTGACAGCCTCCAGATTTGTTTTCAAGATAGTCTCTTCCAAGTTGTAGTTACCCACAAACCGTCCGGTGTTCACATCGATAGCAACCAGGGCCTCGGTCTGCTCGATAACAATATATCCCCCGGACTTTAGCCACACCTTTTTCTTGAGAGCGCGCGATATTTCTGATTCCAGATTGTATGCATCAAAGATGGGTTCAGTCTCGTCATAAAGCTCAACAGAGTCTCTGAGTTTGGGTAGAAACCTATCTACAAATGTCAGGATCTCTTCATATCCGGCCTTGGAATCAATCACGAGCTTGTCCACTTCTCCGGTAAAGAGGTCTCTCACTGCACGCAAGCTCACGTTGAGTTCTTTGTGCAAGAGAGACGGCACGGGGGCAGTGGCGCTTTTCTTCTGAATTTGCTGCCACAAAGACACAAGAAAGTTCATTTCATTCGCAATCTTTTCTGAGCTTGCCCCCTCGCTCACTGTTCTTGCAATAATCCCGTAGTTTTGAGGCCGAATCGTTGCGATGACTTCCCTCAGGCGTTTTCGCTCTTCTTCATCTTTAATGCGCCGGGAGAGCCCTATATGATTTGTGGTAGGCATCAGAACTAAAAAACGACCTGGCAGAGATATTCGGGAGGTTATCCTGGCCCCCTTGCTCCCGATTGGAGCCTTGGATACCTGCACCATTATTTCCTGCCCTTCGTGAAGGAGTTCTTCAATCATAAAGCCATGATCGCTGTGAAAAAGACCCTCATCTGATTCCACTTCTACTACGTCTTCTTCATCCTCATCTGAAGATGAAAGCATAAGCTGTTCAAATTCGCTGTAGTTGTTCAAAACATCGCGTGCACAGATAAAAGCAGCCTGCTCGAGGCCGATATCGACAAAGGCGGCCTGCATCCCCGGAAGCACACGCACTACACGTCCCTTATAGATGCTGCCGGCTATGTCACCCCCCCTCGGTCTTTCGACAAAAAGTTCCTGAAGGGTGCCATTTTCCACAAGCGCTACCCGCGTTTCGTACTCTGCAGCGTTTATGATTAATTCTTTTGACATAACTTGACCTCACTCGAACGCCTTGGAAAAGTCTTTCCTTTAGATGGCTTATAATTGCAATTTGTTGTAAAATCAGAAAAAATCTAACATATCAAAAGAACAATTTCAAATTGTTATTGAGTCGAGCTATCCATTCGGATGGGATCATTGCAAAGATT